>DASUIE010000176.1:0-9230 GCA_036273175.1 Allostellaceae bacterium | reverse complement strand
TGTCCGTCGCGCCACGAGCCGCTGGGAAATGTCGTGATAGAGGCCTGGGCCGCCGGCGTGCCGGTCATCGCCACCGCGACCGACGGCCCGGCAAGCCTGATCGCCGATGGCGACGACGGGCTGCTCGTTCCCGCCGACGACGCCACCGCGCTGGCGGAGACGATGACCCGCCTCGCCGCCGACGCGACATTGCGAGGGCGGCTCGCGGCCGCCGGCCGGGCGTCCTACGAGGAGCGCTTCACCGAGGCCGCGGTCGTCGCCCGCTATCGCGAATTGTTCGAGCGGGTGACCTGCTGATGTGCGGCCTGGCCGGGTTGATGACGCGCGACGGCGCCCCGCCGCCGAGCAGCTTGCTGCGGGCGATGGAGCCGCTTCTCGCGCATCGCGGCCCGGACGGGGAGGGACATTACCGCTCGGGCGATGTCGGCATGATGCAGACGCGGCTCGCGATCATCGATCTGACGACGGGCGATCAGCCGCTCTACGAGCCGGGCGGTGCGGCACTGATCGCCAACGCCGAGATCTACAACTACATCGAGCTGCGTGCCGAACTGCCCGACACCGAGTTTTCGACCCAGTCCGATTGCGAGCTGCCGCTGCATCTCTATCGGCGACACGGGCTCGACTTCACCCAGCGGCTGCGCGGCATGTACGCGATCGCATTGCACGATCCGGGCACGGGGCGTCTGGTTCTGGCGCGCGATCCGTTCGGGATCAAGCCGCTCTACTACGCCGAGACGCCGCGTCTCTTCGCGTTCGCCTCCGAGCCGCAGGCGCTGATCAAGGCGGGGATCGTGCCGGCCGTGCTGTCCCCGCCGGTGCGCGACGAGCTTTTGCAGATGCAGTTCACGACCGGGCGGGAGACGATCTTCGCGGGGATCAACCGGGTCCTGCCGGGAGAGACCGTGGTGGTGCGCCAAGGCCGCATCGTCGAGCGCCGGCGCCGCACCGCCCTGCCCGAGGGCGGACCCCTGATGCTCGACGAGGAAGAGGCGCTGGAGCGGCTCGACGCCGTGCTGCTCGATAGCGTGCGGATGCATCAGCGCTCCGATGTGCCGTTCGGCATGTTTCTGTCCGGCGGGATCGACTCGACCGCCGTGCTGGTGCAGATGGCGCGCCTCGCCAAACGGCCGGTGCAAGCTTTCACGGTCGGGTTCGGCTCCGGCGAGAGCGCCGACGAGCGGCCTCAGGCGCGGGCGGTGGCCGAAGCGGTCGGCGCCGAGCACGTCGAACTGGTGTTCGACGAAGACGATTTCTGGCGGCTGTTGCCGCAAGTTGCCCGGATCGTCGATGACCCGGCCGCCGACTATGCGATGCTGCCGACCTACAAGCTCGCGCAGACGGCGCATCAGGCGGGGCTAAAGGTGATCCTGTCCGGCGAGGGCGGCGACGAGCTCTTCGCGGGATACGGCCGCTACCGCAGCGTCATGCGGCCCTGGTGGATCGGCGGCCGCATGCCCCGCGTGCGCGGCGTGCTCGACGGGCTCGGCGTGCTGCGTGAGGAGATCACCGGATGGCGCGACGGGATCGCCGCCGCCGAGGCTCGCAACGCCGGGTCGGATCGCAGCCGGCTGCAAGTCGCCCAGGCCGTCGATTGCGCCGACTGGCTGCCGAACGACCTTCTCGTCAAGCTCGACCGATGCCTGATGGCGCACGCCACCGAGGGGCGCACGCCATTCCTCGACCCGGAAGTGGCCGCGCTGGCCTTTCGCCTACCCGACGAGCTGAAGATCAAGCGCGGCTTGGGGAAGTACCTGTTGCGGCAATGGCTGGCCCGGCACCTGCCGATGGCGGAGCCGTTTGCGCGAAAGCGCGGCTTCACCGTTCCGGTAACGGGCTGGATCGCAAGTCGGGCCGGCGAAATCGGCAAGCTGGTCGCCGCCTCGGAGGGGGTCAGGGAACTCTGCGAGCCGGTCGCGGTGCGGCGCCTCTTCACGCAGGCCGGTCATAAGCGCGCCGGCCGTGCGGCCTGGGCTCTGTTGTTTTACGCGCTGTGGCATCGCTGGCACATCGAGGGCGAGGAGCTGCCCGCCGATGCCCGCACCGCGCTGACGGAAGCCTAGGAGGTGCGCGCGGCGCCCAGCGCGGCGGCTTTGCCGTTGAGTGCGGCGATCAGCCCGTCGACACCCTGACTGCGCATGATCGAGCTGAATTCCGACCGGCGCGTGGCCAGCTCGCTGATCGTTCCGTTGACGTAGATGTCGGCGATCTGCCCGCCCTGCATCAGATAGTTGATCTGTACGGGTTCGCCTGTCGATTTGACGATGCGGCTGGTGACGATGGTGCCGCTGGCGGAGGCTTGGGTGCCGGTGACTTCGAGCCTCTCACCCGAATAGCTGTCGAAGCGCTCCGCATAAACTGCGGCGAGATAGCGTTCGAACGCCTGGGTAACCTGCTGCTTTTGGGCTTCGTTGAGGCTCGCCCAACTCGGGCCGATGGCAAGCCGGGTCATCAGCGGCAAATCGAATACCCTGGCGATCACCGGCTCGATGCGGGCATAGCGGCCGCGCGCACCGAGCGAAGGTCCGCTGCGCATCACCTCCATCAGCGTCGCGTACAGAGTGCGGACGGCTTCTCCGCCCGCCTGCGCCCGCGCCGGGCCGCCGGAAGCCATCAGCCCCGCGGCGACCGCCGCGGCAAGGGCAAAGGTTCGCATGGTCCAGCCTGTCTTCCGCGGCATCGAAGGCCCCTCGGTAAAAACGCGTACGGTTGGGTTACATGAGCCGTAAAGTGTCCCAGTCAAGCGCATGGCAGCGCTGCGCGGAAATTGCCGCAGAAACGCCTCATTTGCCCCGCGCGGCAGGCACACTAGACTGTGGTTTTCCGAAGGAGGCCTGCGATGCCGTACATCTATATGGTGCAGATGGACATTCCCGAGGCGATGGATGCGGAGCTGAACCGCATCTACGACGCCGAGCACGTGCCGATGCTGTCGAAAGTGCCGGGGGTGCACAAAGTGACGCGGTACCGGCTCGAGCAGTCCAACGATAGCCGCATGCAGAAATACCTGGCCATCTACGAGATCGACTCGCCCGACGTGGTGTCGTCAAAGGCCTGGGAGGAGGCGGGCGCGTGGGGCGACTGGGCCACCAAAATCCGCCCGCACACGACGAGCCGCCATCACAGCTTCTTCGAAAAGATTTAGGCGCGGGCGTTACGAGCGGAGCACTGCGCCGCTGCCGGTTCCGGTGACCGCGCCGTCGGCGTAGGCGACCTGGCCGTTGACGATCGTGTGGGTGACGCCGCGCGCCGGCATCACCATCCGCTTGGCGCCGCCGGGCAGGTCGAAGCGGCGCTCGCCGCGGCTCGCCGAGCCGATCGTCGCCGGATCGAAGATCGCGATATCGGCGGCATATCCCTGGGCGAGCCGCCCGCGCCCCTTGATCCCGAACAAATCGGCGGGCTGCGAGGTAATGCGGGCGATCGCCTGCTCGAGACTCATGATCTGCCGCTCGCGCACCCAGGTCCCGAGCAGATAGGTCGGATAGCCGGCGTCGCACAGCATGTCGACATGGGCGCCGGCATCGCCGAGCGCGATCAGCACGCGCGGATCGACCAAATTCTCCTGTACGCGCTTAACATTGGCGTTGAACTGGGCGAGCACGAACTCGATGTCGAGGTCGTCTTCGAGGGTCAGGTCGAGAAAGGTGTCGAGCCCGTCCTTGCCGCGCTCCTTGGCGATGTCGGCGACGGTGCGGCCCTCATGGCGCTTCAGCTCCGGCTTATGGGTCTCGTGGACGGTGATGCGGCTCCAATCGCCGCTGAACCCGACCGCGGTCTTGAGCTGCTCGCGGAAATGGTTGCGGAACGCCGGGTCGGCATAGACCGCGCGCTGCGCCTCTTTCGACTTGTCGGCGAAGACGCGCGACCACGAGGTGAACGAGGCGAACGAGAACGGGTTGCGCATGTTGACTTCGCGGGTCAGCGCCAGCGGCGAAGTCTGCGGGGTCGCACCGGAGAGCTTCTTGGCGCGCCTCAGCGTTTCCGGACAGGCGTCGGGGATGTCGTCGCGCTGGAACAGGGCGAGGAAGGTCACCGGCTTGCCGCTCTCGGCGAGCAGGAACGACAGCAGCTCCTCCTCGTCGTCGTCCATGACCGAGATCTTCTTGGTCAGGGCGATCTCGATCGCACCCTTGCCGGTTTCCTTCAGCACATTGGCATAGGCCTTCAGCTCGGCGCGGTCGGCGTTGCGGCAGGCAAGGGGCCGGGCCTGGTAGCCCATGTGCTGGTTGAGGGTGGTTGTCGAAAAGCCGAAGGCGCCGGCATCGACCGCCTCGCGCAGCAGGCCCTTGATCTTCGCGGTCTCGTCGGGGGTCGCCGCGCGCTCCATCGACGCTTCGCCCATTACGTAGTGGCGAAACGGCGTCAGCGGCGCGAGGAACGCCAGGTTCAGCGCCGGATTGCGCTTTGCCGCCGCGTCCATGAATTCGGGAAAGCTCTGCCAGTCCCAGGTGATGCCGGCATTGAGCACCTCGAACGGGATGCCCTCGACATTGACCAGGTCGCGCATCGCGATCTCCCGCGCCTCGGGAAGGCAGGGGGCGATGCCGACCCCGCAATTCCCCATCACGACCGAGGTTACGCCGTGCCAGATCGACGGAGTGATCGCCTTGTCCCAGCAGATCTGCGCGTCGTAATGCGTATGCGGGTCGATAAAGCCGGGCGCGACGACGAGGCCGCCGGCGTCGATGACCTGGTTGGCGCCGTCGCCGATCTTGCCGATCTCGGCGATCTTGCCGCCGGAGACCGCGATATCCGCGACCTTGCCGGGAGCGCCGGTTCCGTCGACGACAATGCCGTTCTTGATCAGCAGGTCATAGGCCATGTCCGGACTTCCCGTCGCGAGTGATCCTCGCGCGACGGTAAGCCTGGCTTACGGTCCTGTCGAATGCGATTACCTCATGGCGTCTTGCGTGGCCCCAGCGGAGCGCGCGCTTCTCGACGAGATGCCACGACACATAGGCGAGTGGCGCCGCCACCGCGAGCGAGCCGAGAAACACCTGCCACCACGCCGCCTGCCCGTGCGACAGCCACGCGATCAAATTCTCCGCCGGCCAACCGTAGATGTAGAGCCCGTAAGAGAGATCGCCGACATGGCGCGAATAATCGAGCCCACGATCGTTCCGGGTCGCAAAGCCGATGATGAGATAAGCGCCGGCCAGCGGGAACAGCATGATCAGCGCATGGAGCCACGAGAACAGCACCAGTGCCGCCAGCCCGGCGACGATAAACGGCCAGCGAAAGCTCAGCCGGTCGCGCAGGAAATGCATTGCCATGCCCGAGGCGAAGAAGCCGAGGAGCCAGGCCATCTCCCCGAAATCGCCGAATGGCTTCAACGCCTTCTCGCAGGCGACCGCCGCGATGCCGATCGCCACGAGGACCAGCGAAACCGATAGGCGCAGCAGCCCGGCCACGCCGAGCAGCAGCACCATCGCGTACATCATCACTTCGTAGCGCAGCGTCCACAGCGATCCGTTGACGATGTTGCCGACCGCGTTGTCGACAAAGGTCACGTCCGGGAGCGGCGGCGACTGCGTGGTGAGCGCCATGCCACGCGCGAGATACGCGCCGAGTTCGGGGCTCCGCAGGTAGTCGCCGAGCGGCAGGGTCGTGACCAGCGCCCCGAGCACGAGCGCGCAGACCAGCAGGTTGACCGCGAGGCCGGGGAAAATCCGCAGCCCCCGCTTCAGCGCGAACCGGCCCGGCTCCGGATGGCGCAGAAAGCTCCCGGTTACCAGGTAGCCGCTGATGATGAAAAAGACGAAGACGCCGACGAGGCCCAGCACGCATTGATTGCCGGTGAGCCGGACAAACGGCTCGCTCGCCTCGCTGCCCTCGGCGATCAGGAACGAATGCGAAAACACCACCGACAGCGCGGCCACGAGCCGGAGGAAATCGAAATTGTTGGCGCGTGAGACGGCGGGGGATTGGGCTATAGAAGCGGCGGAGCGGCGGCGGTGGGGCGCAACAAAGGGAATCACGGCCATGGCTGACGACATCCTTGTTCGACAGGCGCGGCCGGGGGATGGCTCCGCCCTGATGGAAGCGGTCGAACGGATCAATAACGAGACGGAATTCCTCGGCGTTCCCGGCGAAGGTCACCCGTGGGCGGCGAGCCCCGCCACCGAGCTCGCGCGGTTGGCGGAAAGGGGTACCGGTATCGTGCTCATCGCGCTCGACGGCCCGGCGATCGTCGGTTACCTGCTGGCCTTTGGCGGCTGGTACGAGCGCAATCGAGGCAATGTGTTTATCGCCGTCGTCGGGCTGCGCGAACCGTATCGCGGGCGCGGCATCGGCACGCGGCTGTTCGAGGCGATCGAGGATTGGGCGCGCGGCCGGGGCGCGTGGCGCCTCGAACTGAGGGTCAGCTCGCTGAACGAGCGAGGCCAGGCGCTTTACAGGAAACAGGGGTTCGCGATCGAAGGCACGATCCGCGCCGGGGTGCTGCGCGACGGGGTGTGGACCGACGATTTCTGGATGGGGAAGCTGCTCGATCCGGCTCCGCCGACGACGGCGGTTCCGAAGCGTGCGCCGATCCGCCCCGCCGGCCGGCACGCGACCCATACGCTGGTGGTGCGCGAGATGCGCCCCGGCGACGGCGCGGCCTTTCGCGACTGGGAGACGCGCATGTGCGCCGCGACCCCGCTCGCGATCAAGCAGCCGGCCGAGGTGGCCGCCGCCGAGGCCGTGGAGCGCGACATCGCCGACGAGCCAGAGGACCCGCGGCTGTGGCTCGTCGCGGCGCAGCAGGATATGTACGGCCCCGAGGCGATCATGGCGTTTGCCTCAGGCTCGATCGAGCGGCGTTTCCGGATGAACCACGACGCCTTTGTCGGGATCAACGTGCTGCCCGAATGGGCCGGGCAGGGGCTTGGCCGCCGTCTGCACAACCGGATCGAAACCTGGGCGCGCGGACAGGGCGTCCGCCGCCTGACCGCCAACATTCAGGCGCCGAACATCGCCGGCCACAGCTTTGCGGCGGCGATGGGCTACCGGGACGAGGTCGTCATGCGCGGCCAGTCGCGGATCGACGGCATGCTGGTCGACCGGCTCCGCCTCGGGAAGCTGCTCGTTTAGTCTAGCCGCCCGGCATGTTGAGCAGCGGGTCGAGGAGGCGGTCGAGCGGCGGCGCGATCCGGGCGTAGCCGGCCGGGGAGAAATGCAGAAAATCGGGCGAGATCGTCTTGCTCAGTTCGCCGCGCGCGTCCAGCAGCACGCCGCCGATGTCGGCGTAGTAGACGTGCTTGAAATCGGCGCAGCGCTGGATTAGCCGATTGACCTCGTTGACTTTCTTGCGAAGCGGATCGCTGGGACCGGCCCCGCGCGGCCACAGCCCCAGCAGCAGGATGCGCGTATCCGGCTCGCGGGTGCGCAGCTTGACGAGGACCGCGCGAATTCCCTCCGCCGCGTCGGCGACCGACCGGCCATGGCCGAGATCGTTGGTGCCGATCAGCACGATCGCGACCTTGGGCGGTGGCCCGTCGAGATTGCCGTGGTCGAGGCGCCAGATGAGGTGCTCGGTGCGGTCGCCGGCGACCCCGGCATTGATGACGCCGCGCCGCCCTAGATTGTCGCGCCAAACCTCGCCGCTCCACCACTCGGTGATCGAGTCGCCAAAAAAGATCGCTCGGTAGGGCTGGCTCTTGACGAGTTTTTCGATCTGCTCGAAACGCCGTACCGGCGCTTGTGCCTCGCGCGGTTCGGGCGCGGCGAGCACATCGTCGGTAAATTTATCGCAGGCGACCGGAGCGTCGGCCAGGGCGGCAGCCGCGGGCAGGAACGCAGCAATCGCGATCGCCGCAGCAAGCTGGGCGAGTGTCATCCGAAAAGCTCCCGGTTTGGCGGCGAGACCGCTAGGATACCGGCAAACGGGTGGGAAGACGAGCGATGCCCCTCGAAATCCGGCCAATCCAGGGAGAGTTCGGCGCCGAGATTATCGGCGTCTCCCCAGACCTCCGCGTCGACGACACCACGCTCCACGCGCTTGAAGCGGCGTGGTTTCGCCACTCGATCCTGGTGTTCCGCGATCTCGGCATGACGCCGGCGGACCATGTCGATTTCACCCGACGGCTTGGCGAGCTGCACATCATGGTGCCGTCGGAGTTCAACCATCCGGTGCACCCCGAAGTGTGGATCGTCGGCAATGCCGTCGAGGACGGCAGGCCGCTCGGCCTGCGCGGCGCCGGGATGGGTTTCCATACCGATGGCGAGGACAAGGCGGTGCCCAATGCCGGTTCGTTCCTCTACGGCCGGATCGTCCCGCCCGAGGGCGGCGACACGCTGTTTGCCGACATGGTCGCCGCCTATGCCGCGCTGCCCGCCGAGATCAAGACCAAGATCGCCGGCAGGCGCGGCCGCTTCAGCCGGGCCGAAATGCACCGCATCAACTATCCGAACATGCGGCCTTACACGGCCGCCGAGTTGGCGGCGCGGCCCGATGTCTACCACCCGCTGGTGCGGCGGCACCCGCGCAGCGGCCGGGTCTCGCTCTATATCGGGCGCTGGGCCTGCGACATCGAAGGGATGCCGGCGGAAGAGGGGCGCGCGCTCGTCGTCTATCTGCAGGAATTCGCCCAGCAAGACCGGTTCATCTATCGCCACCGCTGGCGCGACGGGGACGCGGTACTGTGGGACAACCGCTGCACGCAGCACTGCGCGACCCCGTTCGACGAGGACCGCTACACGCGGATGATGCACCGCACGACGCTCGAGGGCGACCCGCCGATCATGGCCTGAGGAGAGAGCCGCGAATGCCGCACGACTGGCCGAACTTCACCGAAGACGACTTCATTCTCCGGAACTATCGCTTCGCCAGTGGCGAGGTCCTGCCCGAGCTCAAGCTGCATTACCGCACGATGGGCACGCCGCAGCGCGACGCGGCCGGCAAGATCGTCAACGGCGTCCTCTTGCTCCAGGGCAATACCGGCACCGGCGAGAACTGGCTGCGGCCGAGCCTCGCCGACCATCTCTACGGGCCCGGCCAGCCGCTCGACGCCAACAAGTATTTCCTGATCATGCAGGATGCGGTCGGACGCGGCGGGTCTTCAAAGCCGTCCGACGGGCTCAGGGGCCACTTCCCGCGTTACCGGTACCGCGACATGGTCGATAGCGGCTATCGGCTGATCACCGAGGGGCTCGGCGTCGGCCATTTGCGTCTCGTGATCGGCAGCTCGATGGGCGGGATGCACGCCTGGATGTGGGCCGAGGCCTATCCGGACCTGATGGATGGG
>DASUIE010000175.1:0-34778 GCA_036273175.1 Allostellaceae bacterium | reverse complement strand
GCGAGGAGCTGCGGCGGCGGCAGCTCGCGCAACAAACCTCCGGGTGCCAATTGGGTGCCAACCGGCGTTTCTGTTCGCTTGATGTTCCCGCCGGCTCCGTGATAAGTGCTTGCCGCCGCTTAGCTGGAGAGGTGCCGGAGCGGTCGAACGGGGCGGTCTCGAAAACCGTTGTCCTCCTTGCGGGGGACCGAGGGTTCGAATCCCTCCCTCTCCGCCAGCCCCACCGCAAGCGGTGCCGCCTTCGTCAGCCGACGAGGCTCGCGAGAAACCGGGCCGACACCAGAACCAGAAAAATCCCGAAGGCGATTTCGAGCCCGCGCTTCGGCACCGCGTGGGCGATGCGGGCGCCGAGCGGCGCGACATAGCTGGAGATCGGCGCGATCATCACGACGCCGATCAGCGAGACGAACCCGATCGAGAGCGGTGGCAATTGCGCGTGGCGGCCGAGCCCGGCGAGCACGTACCCGACCGTGCCGGCGATGGTGATCGGCACGCCGACCCCGGACGCGGTCGCGACCGCGTTGAGGATCGGCTTTTTGTAAAGGGTCAGCACCATCGTCGCGAGCGAACCGCCGCTGATTCCCATCAACGACGAGCACAGCCCGAGCAAAAAGCCGTAGCCGCGCATCGCCGCCGGGCCGGGCAGCTCGTCGGCCAGCACCCAGCGCTCGCCGCCGAACAGAAGCTTGGTGGCGATGATCAGCGCCATCGCGACAAACGCGCCCTCGAAGACCCCGGCGGGCGCGAAGACGGCGACGGCCGAGCCGACCGCGACCCCGGCGACCGCCGGCAAGGCCCAGCTCCGCACCACCGCCGGGATGACCGTGCCGCGGGCCCGGTGCGCGCGGTACGAGCGTATCGCGGTCGGCACGATGATCGCGAGCGAGGTGCCGATGCAAAGCTGCATCCGCACCTCCTGCGGCACCGCGAGCAGCCGGAACACCTCGAACAGCACCGGGACGATCACCGCGCCGCCGCCGATGCCGAAGACGCCGGCGAGGATTCCGGTCAGCACGCCGGCGGCGACGATCCCCGCCGCCAGGGTGACCCATTCGGCGCCGCTCATGTAGGATGCCGCCAGGGCATCACCCAGGAGCTTCCATGGCCGATCCGCACCCGTACCTCCGTCCCGCCGAGCCGCCGCGGCGGACCGACTATACCGTCGAGAAGGGCGGCATTCCGCTCGCCGTCTACCGCAAGCGTCAATCGGGCGCGGGTGCGAAGCCGGTACTGTTCCTCGTTCACGGCTCGTCGAATTCGGCGCTGTCGTCGTTCGACCTCTCGGTGCCGGGCGACGAGGAATACTCGTCGATGAACGTCTTTGCCGGGCTCGGCTACGACGTATGGACGATGGATCACGAGAATTACGGCCGCTCTGGCCGCACCGACGGCAATTCCGATATCGCCAGCGGGGTCGAGGATTTGATCGCGGCGAGCGAGCTGGTGCTGCGCGAGACCGGCGAGGAGCGGATGCACATGATGGGCGAATCGTCGGGGGCGCTGCGCGCGGCGGCCTTTGCGATGGCGCGGCCGGAGCGGGTCGGCCGGCTCGTGCTCAACGCCTTCACCTATACCGGCCGGAACTCGCCGACCCTCAAAAAGCGGGCCGAGCAGGTCGAGTTTTTCCGCACCCACAACCGCCGCCTGCGCGACCGCGACATGATCCGCAGCATCTTCACCCGCGACCATCCCGGCACCAGCGACCCCAAGGTCGCCGAGGCGCTCGCCGACCAGGAGCTGCAATTCGGCAACCAGGTGCCGACCGGGACCTATCTCGACATGACCGCGAACCTGCCGGTCGTCGATCCGCTCAAGGTGACCGCGCCGGTGATGATCGTGCGCGGCGAGCATGACGGGATCGCCAGCGAGGAGGATCTGCTCGACTTCTTCCGCCTACTGCCCAATCCGGACCGGCAATTCACCGTGCTGGCCGGCGCGGCGCATGCGCTGGTGTACGGCTACAACCGCCATCACCTGTGGCACGCGGCGCACGCCTTCCTGTCGATGCCCGCGCGGCGGGACGCCGGCTAGACCCGGCGGAACCAGCGGTCGATCGACCACGGCCCGGCGCCGACCAGGAATACGTAGAAAAAGAAGAAGCAATAAAAGATCGCGCCCTCGCCGCGGTTCAGGGTCGGAAAAAAGCTGTGCGGCGCATGCGCGAGGAAATAAGCGAACGCCATCTCGCCCGAGGCGATGAAGGCGGCGACGCGGGCGAACAGTCCGATGGCGACGAGCGAGCCGCCGACGGACTCGATAATCCCGGCCGCGCCGTACAGCGAGAATAGCGGCACGTTGGCGGGCGTCCCGCCGGGCGGCCAGCCGAACAGCTTGGCGGTGCCGTGCAGCAGGAACATCAGCCCGACCACGAGACGCAGGATGCTGAAAAAGCGCGGACCCCAGGTGTTGTCGAGCATGGCGAGCCTCCCCCAAAGTCGCTTCAGCCGGGAGAATCTTTGCCGTTTTGTCGCGGCCCGACAATCGGATTCTGATGCGGCGGCCGATCCCGCGTCACGCCGCGGCGGCCGGAGAGGCCGGCGCGCGCCGATACAGTTCGAGATTGAAGCGCGGGTGCCACAAGAGCTTGCCGAGCCCCGCCGCCGCCTTGTCCATCAGCGGCAGCCAATCGCCCCGGCGCAGCAAGCGCATAGCGAGCGCGGCCGAGCCGTAGAACAGAAGCTGCCCGCCCCCGACCAGCATCATCCGAAGGGCGCGGGCCGGCTGGGGCGGGCTGACCACGGTGCAGATGAAGGTGGCGCTCTGCCCGCCGCGGAACGCCCGCTTCAACAAATAGTGAGGGTCGAGCCGATCGGCCGGCACGGTCTCGTGCACCGCCGCCTCGGCGCACCACACGAGGGTGCGGCCGCCGCTCAACAGCTGGTGCAGGAACACCGTGTCCTCGCCGCCGGTCAGCCCCAGCGTCGGGTCGAACGGCTCGTCATCGGCAAAGCACCGCTCCTTCAACAGGATCGTGTTGCCGATCCCGGCCCAGCGCGGCAGCACGGTGCCGGTCGCCACGCGCGCGTCGCGGGTGTATTTGCGGCGGCGGTAGGGATCGGCATCGGCGCCGAATTGCGGATAGACCGGGCCGACCGCGAGATCGGCGCCGCTTTGCCGGATGGTCTCGATAAAGGCCGAGAGCCAGCGCGGCTCCGGCTCCTCGTCGTCGTCGAGGAAGACGAGATAGCGCCCCGCAGCCGCCGCAACGCCGGTGTTGCGGGCGTGCGAGATGCCCGGCCGGGGCTCCAGCACATAACGGATCGGCACCGTGCTGATCTTGGCCATGTCGGTCACGATCGGCTCGGCCGACCCCGCCGCGTCGTTGTCGATCACGACGATCTCGAACGGGCTGTCGACGCCGAGCTGCGTCAGGCACGCCCGCAGCGCCCGCGCCAGCAAATCGGGACGGCGGTAGGACGGAATGACGATGCTCGTCTCGATCATGGGCACCGCTTCGCTCGCAGCAATCTCGTCGTGACGGCTCAGATCATCGCGTCCGTTCGTTAAGTTATCGACAAGACAATGCGGGTATTTCCTGTACCCATCGATCCCAGCCGCGGCGACGCGGCCATCGTGGAGTTGGTACCTTGCGGGCTTCGCTTTCGACCCATCTGGCGCGCAAACTCGGCCGGTTCATCCCGACACAGCCAAAGCCGGTCCGCTGGCCGGGCGGCGTCGTGTCGTTCACGTTTGACGATTTCCCGAAGACGGCGCTGACCGTCGGCGGCGCGATCCTCGAAAAATACGGCGTTCACGGCACCTATTACACCGCCGTCAACCTCGCCGAGACCGACGGCAATCTCGGCCGGATGTTCGACCGCGCCGATGTCGAGGCGGCGCACGCCAAGGGTCACGAAATCGCCTGCCACACCTTTCGGCACCTCGATTGCGGCCGCAACCACACGAGCCGGCTTCTCGCCGATGTCGACGAAAACGCCGCGGCGATCCGCTGCCTGACCGGGGGCTATACGCCGACCAATTTCGCCTTTCCGTTCGGCGGCATCTCGTTTTCGGCCAAGGGCGCGCTGTCGCAGCGCTTTGCCTCGTGCCGCGGGATCGGCGACGGGGTTAATGCCGGCACCGCCGATTTCGCCGATCTGAAAGCCGTGCGCGTCCACCAATACGCGGATGCCGCCGGCTCCTATCGCCGCATCGTCGACGAGGCGCGCGAGCGCAACGGCTGGCTGATCTTTTACACGCACGATGTCGCCGACGAGCCGTCGATGTTCGGCTGCACCGCGGCGCAGCTCGAAACCATCGTCGCCTATGCCGCGCGGACCTGCCCGGTGCTGCCGGTGCGGGACGTCATCGAGGGGCTCGAGTCCCCGGCGCCGTCGATTTTCTAAAGAGCGGCGTCAGCCGAGACCGCGGATCAGCGCCTCGGCCTGCCACCGCGTCCCGTGCATCGCCACGATAACGACCGCCGCCGCCGCGCACATCCATAGCACGGGCGTTCGCTCGTCCCGGGCGGCGGCGCGAAATGCGGCCAACGCGCCAAGGCCGAGGGCAAGGCCGACGACCGTCTCCTCGATCGTGTGCTTGTGCAGGACAAGGCGCGAGACCGCGATCGCGGCGATCAGCATTCCCGCGCCGACGCGCGCCGGCCACCGCAAAAGAGGGGGCAGCGACGGGCCGACCGCCACGACGAACCCGCCATAAACCACGGCGCTGACCGACGCGTGCCCGCTCGGGCTCATCGCCAGCGCGAGCTTGAGCGCCGCGGTCACCGCCACGCAGGCGGCGATCGCGCCGGCCCATGCCGCCGCGAGCCGCAGCCGCCCGGCCGCCAGCAGGATCGCGATCGCCGCCGCGGCGAGCGGCAAGGTAACGGCGCTATCGCCGAGATCGGTGATCGAAACGGTCAGGTGATGCACGGCCTATCCGGCGGCGAGCGCCGCGACATCGACCTCGCCGAACGCGAATCGGTCGACCGAGTCGAGATTGGCGACCGTGTCGAGATTGGCGACCGTGTCGAGATTGGCGAGCAGATGGGCCTCGTCGAGCATCGAGCACAGCACCACCGCCACGTTGTCCTGCGCCAGCGCCCAGCCCAGCATCAGCCGGTGGCGGTTTGGCGCGCGCAGCCGGTCGGCCCCGAGAAACGGGCTGTGCGCGATATAGCGCCGCTTGCCGCGCGGCAGCGTGTCGGCGTTGCGGGCAAAGGCGCTGTTGGCGAACTGGTACAGCATCGCGTCGCCATGCCGGCGGTGGAGAGCGGCGACGGCCTCTATCGAGGTCGCTGCGCCATAGGCGCGGATCTTGCCGGCCATCACCTGCGCGTCGAGGAAGGCGGCAAGCTCGTCGGTCAGATCCTCGGGCTCGCAATCGTGCAGGAACAGGATGTCGAGATAGTCGGTGGCGAGCGCGGCAAGGCTCCCGTCGAGCGAAGCCTGCGCGGCGGCGGCCGAGAAACGGTCGGCGGCCCGCGTGCCGGCGCCGAGAGCCGAGCGCAACAGCGGCCGCAGCCCCGGCATCGCGGCGACGACGCCCTGCGCCAGCGGTTTCAGACGGCGCAAGGCGCCCGCCGCGCGCGGCGGGGCGAGACCGAACTTGCTCGCGACGACGAGCTTGTCGCGCCTGCCCTTGAGCGCCTCGCCGAGCAGCCCCTCCGCCTCACCGTAGCCGTAGAGGCGCGCGACATCGAAATGCGTGATCCCCCGGTCGAGCGCGACGGCGATCGCGCGGAGCGATTCGGCGCGGGAAACGCGGCCCATCACGCTGCCGCAGCCGAAACCGAGCCGCGACGACGCCGGCAAGCCGGGAGAAAGGGTCAGGTAATCCATTTGGCCGATAAAGCTAGCACATGATCGTGAACGGAAATTTGCCGACCCCCGACCGCGACGGCGTGATCGTCGTCGGCGCCGGTCCCGCGGGGATCGTCCAGGCACTCGAATTGCGCCGGCAAGGCATCCCGGTGACGATGCTCGCCGGCGGGGCGGACGGGTTCGATGCCGGGTTCCAGACCTTGGCCGATGCCGAGATCGCCGATGCCGGCACGCACGCGCCGATGGCGGTGGCGGTGCGGCGCGGGCTCGGCGGAACCTCGGCGCTGTGGGGCGGCCGCTGCGTCGCCTTCGACGAATCCGATTTCGCGCGCGGCTGGCCGTTCGGGCCGGAGGAAGTCGCGCCGTGGATCGCGCGCGCAACCCGCTACCTCGACGCCGGCGAACCGGTCTTCTCGGCGCCGCTGGGCGCCGCCGACCCGGAGTGCCGGTTCGACCAGCTCGAACGGTGGAGCGAGGGTCGCGACCTTCGCCGCATCCACGCCGCCGCGCTGGAGCGCGACCCCGGATTGCGGGTCTGTCTCGGCGCGGTCGCCACCAGCCTCGACATCGACCCGGTTTCCGGCCGGCTCGGGACCCTCGTCGCCGCCACCCGCGCCGGAGTGAAGTGGCGGTTGCACGCCCGCGCCATCGTGCTCGCCTGCGGCGGGCTGGAGACGACGCGGCTGATGCTCGCGTCGCGGGTGCGGCAGCCGCGCCTATTCGGCGACGCGCTCGGCCGCACTTACATGGGCCACCTCGAAGGCCGGATCGCCGAGATCGTTTTCGACCGTCCCGGCGCCGACCGCGATTTCGATTTCTTCGTCGACGCCGGCGGGCGGTATGTCCGCCGCCGCATCACCATCGACTCGGAGACGCAGCGCCGCGAGGGGCTGCTGAACCTGGCGGCGTGGCCCGACAACCCGGCGCTCGGCGACCCGGCGCATCGCAGCGCGATCCTGTCGCTCGCCTATCTGGCGCTGGCTGCCCCGGGTCTCGGCGCCAGGCTGGCGCCGGAGGCGATCCGCCGCAAGCACCTCGAAGGCAGCGGCGCCTCCGTCTCGGCGCATCTCGGCAACGTTTTGCGCGGCGCGCCCGAGGCGGTGCGGGAGGCGGTCCGCTACCTGTGGCGGCGCTATGCGGCAACCCCGCATCTGCCGGGGTTTTTCATCGCCAACAAGGCGCGGCGCTATGCCCTGTTCTATCACGCCGAACAGTCCCCGAACCCGCAGAGCACGGTGCGGCTCGGCGAGGGACGCGACGCGCTCGGCATGCCGCGGCTGCGCATCGACCTGCGTTACGGCGAGGCGGACGCGCGCTCGGTCGTCGCCAGCCACGCGATCATCGACCGCGGCCTGCGCCGGGCCGGGCTCGGCCGGCTCGACTACACCGTGGCCGAGGCCGACCGCCTCGCGAGCGTGATGGACCAGGCGACGGACGGCTATCACCAGATCGGCACGACGCGGATGAGCGCGGACCCGGCCGACGGGGTCGTCGACCGCGATTGCCGGGTCCACGGCACGCCCAATCTCTATGTCGCCAGCAGCTCGGTGTTCCCAAGCTCGGGCCAGGCGAACCCGACCCTGCTTTTGACGGCGCTCTCGGCTCGGCTCGCCGGACACCTTGCCGCGGAGCTCCAGAGAGGCGAATCGCCGCCCGCACGCCCGCACGAGCCAGCCCTGGCGGCGGAGGGCTAAGTGGCTCCGGCGACTCGCCGATTAACCCTATTTTCACGGTCGCCGGCCTTAGGGTGTAGCAACCGATCCGGGCGGACCGCGAAGGGAGCGTTGCTTGGCCAGCGTCTATGAAGCGTTGCAGCGCGCGCGCCAGGGCAACCATGTCCAGGGCCGTTATGGCGACGGCGGAAGCGGCCCGGTGCCGCTGCGGCCGCGGCCGGCGGCGCGCGAGGCGCCGCGTGCGCCGGTCACCCAACCGCCGGTCACCCAACCGCCTGGGCCGCTCGCCGCCGAGCTCGGCTCGCTGCTGGCAGCGGTGCGTCCCTTGCTCGACGGCGACGGGGGCGCGGTGCTGCAGGTCGTCGCCGCCACATCGGGCGAGGGCACCTCGACGATCGCCCGAGAATTCGCGCTGCTCGCCGCCACCAGCGGCCAGCGCCTGACGCTGCTGATCGACGCCAACCGGGGCAACCCGCAGACCGCGCGCGGGTTCAACTGCGACACCAGCCGCGGGCTCGTCGAGTTGCCGTGGCATACCGGCGATCTGCGCGCCGTGGCGCAGCCCATCGCCGGCACCCTGCTGTCGGTCGCCTGCCTGATCGGCGAGCGCGGTCCCCGCCGCAGCGACGCGCAGACCGTCGGCGAGCTCTACAACCGGCTGCGCGACGAGTTCGAGCTGATCGTCGTCGACTGCCCGGCCGTCGCGAGCGGCGAATACCTCGATCTGGCGCCCGAGACCGCCGACGGCGTGATCCTCGTCGTGCAGGCCGAGACCACCCGCCCCGCCGTCGTTTCGCACGCCAAGGGCCAGGTCGAACAGGCCGGCGGGCACCTGCTCGGCGCGGTGCTGAACCGGCGTGGCGACTACATCCCGGACTTCCTGTACCGGATGCTTTAGAGCCGGCTTATCAGTTAATTAAGGGCTGCGCCGTATCTAGGGCGCATGACCTCCTCGGCCGGTACGGTGGATCGCCTGTGGCCTCGCGTCGCGGCGCTGGCGCGGCGCTCGCGCTATGCCGTCGCCGCGCTCGACCAGGTCGCGCTGAGCCTGTTCGGCTTTGCCCTGAACCTGGTGCTGGTCCGGGCCTTGTCGGCGACCGATTTCGGCATCGTCTCGCTGTGGCTGTCGGTATCGGCGCTGACGATCGGGGTGCAGAACGCGCTCGTCAACGGGCCGCTCAGCGTCTATCCGCCGGCCGCGCGGGACCCGGCCGCGGCGGGCCGCCTCGAAACCGCGCTGACCCTGGTCAATCTGCTGACGATCGCGGTCACCGCGCTCGCGGTGGCGCTGGTCAACATCGCGGCCGACGCGGAATGGGCGCGGCACGATCTGGTCACCGCGCTGGCGATCCCGCTCTTCACCGCCTTCAACCTCTATCGCGAGTACCACCGCAGCGTCGCCTATAGCCGGCACGACATGGCGATGCTGCTGTGGATCGACCTGCCCTACCTGGCGGCGACCTCGCTGTGCCTCGTCGGGATGCTGGCCTGGCCGGAGCGCTTCGGCAGCCTCGCCGGCGCCTTCCTGGCGATGACGGTCGGCGGCGTCATCAGCCAGCTTTGTCTCCAGCGCCGGCGCCAGGAACCGGGCCGGCGGCTCTTCGCGCGCGGCACGCTGACGCCATACCGGGCGATATCGGGCGAGGTGTCGTGGTCGCTGGTCGGGGTCTTCGCCAATCACGTCGAGACGCGCAGCTACGCTTATATCTCGACGACGATGGTCGGGCTGGTGGCGCTGGCCGCGATAAACATCGTCGGCGTGCTGTTCCGGCCGATAATGGTTCTGGCCAGCGCCTGGAGCAAAACCGCGCTGCCGCAGCTCTCCGCGATGCTCGGGCGCGGCGAGACCGCCGCCTTTGGCCGGCTGCTCGCCGGCGCGCTGACCGCCACGGCGATCGGCAGCGCGGCCTGGTATTTCGTCCTGCTGGCGTGCTGGGAGCCGGTCGAGCGCCTTGTGCTGGCCGGCAAATATCCCGAGGCGCAGCAGCTGGTGCTGCCCTGGGCGGCGGCCTCGGCGGCGTCGGTGCTGCGCTACGTCGCCGGGATGGGGCTCGTCGCGGCGCGCCAGTTCAAGTTTCTCGCCCATGTCCAGATCGTCTGCGGCGCCCTCTCCGCCGCGGCGACGGTGCTGATGATCCTGTGGCAGGGCTATGTCGGGGCGATGTGGGGCATCGCGCTCGGCAACGGCGCCTGCCTCTTGATGATCCTCGCTCGGCTGCGCCAGGCGCGCCACCCCGGTTTCCTCGAATTCTGAGACCCCCATGCCACCGAAAGTCGCCATCCTCCATCACGGCTATATGCCGCATTACCGCGTCGGCTTCTATGAGCGGCTGGCGCATGAGGGGCTCGCCGAATACACCGTGTTTCACGGCGACGCCCCGTCATGGATCGGCGTGCCGGCGGCGCAGGGGCCGTTCAAGTTTCCCAACTGCTGGGTCGAGAACCGCGAGTTCCGCGTCGGCCCCGGCACCGCCGTGTACCAGCCGGTGCTGAAGGAGATTTTGGGGGGCGGCTACGACGCCGTCGTGCTCAGCGCCGAGGCAAAGTTCGTCGCCAACACAGCGCTCGCCCTGCTCGGGCCGATTCGCGGCCTGTCGGTGCTGTATTGGGGTTTCGGCTATCACCCGCAGCGCGGCTTCCGCGACAGCGACGCGCCGCGGCGGCGCCTGTTCGACGGCGTCAACGCGCTGAAGGACTGGCTGACCCGCCGCGCCGACGGCTACCTCGCCTATACCCAAACCGGGGTCGAGATGCTCGCCGCGATCGGGTATCCGCGCGACCGCGCCTTTGTCATGCACAACACGATCGATGTCAGCGAGCAGATCGCGCTCGCCGACCGGGTCGCCGCCGAGGATCCCGCGGAAATTCGGCGCTCGCTGGGCCTGCGCCCGGATTCGACCGTGTTCACCTATATCGGCCGGCTGGTGCAGTTCAAGCGCGTGGACCTGCTGATCGAGGCTGTGCGCCTCGCCAATGCCGGCCGCGCCAAGCCGATCGAGGCGCTGATCGTCGGCGGCGGCCCGCTCGAGGCCGAGCTGCGGGCGATGGCAGCCGACATCCCGGGTATCCATTTCCTCGGCACCCTGCCGCCCGACGAGCGGGTCGCGCGCTGCCTCAAGGTGTCGGCGGCGGTGGCGATCGCCGGGGCGCTCGGCCTTTTGATCAACCACGCCTTTGCCCATGGCCGCGCCGTCATCACCCGCGACAACGAGGCCCACGGCGCCGAGATCGAATACCTTACGCACGAGAGGAATGGGCTGATCGTGCCCGGCGAGATCGACCAATTCGCGGCGACGTTGGCGCGCTTCGCCGACGACCCCGAATGGCAGGCCCGCCTCTCGCGGGGCGCGCTCGAAGCGCGCGAGGATTTCCGCATCGAGACCATGGTCCGGCGTTTCGACGAGGCGGTGTGCGCCACCGTCGCGCGCCGGCGCGAACCGCAACCGTTGCTGACAGCAGGAGTGTGAGTGGCATGAGCGACATCGTCATCGTCGGCGCCGGCCCCTATGGGCTATCGATCGCGGCGCATCTGCGCCGGCGCGGCATCGACTACCGCATTTTCGGGACGCCGATGGAAAACTGGGCGACCAAGATGCCGCGCGGGATGCTGCTCAAATCCGACGGGTTCGCCTCGAACCTGTCCGGCCCCGACCGGGGGCTGACCCTGGCCGAGTATTGCCGCGGCCAGGACATCCCTTATGCCGACGAGGGCGTGCCGGTTTCAGCCGAAAACTTCATCGCCTATGGCGAGGCGTTCCAGCGGCGCTTCGTGCCCGACACCGACCCGCGCCGGGTCACCGGGCTCGGCCGGTCCGGCGACCGGTTTTCGGTGACGCTCGACGACGGCGAGATCGTCAGCGCCGACAAGGTCGTGATCGGGGTCGGGATCAGCGACTTCCCGTTCCTGCCCGCTCATCTGTCGCACCTGCCCCCGGAATACCTGACCCACAGCTCGCACCACGGGGCGATGGATGCCTATCGCGGACGCGAAGTCGCGGTGATCGGCAGCGGCTCGTCGGCGACCGACGTGGCGGCACTGCTGCACGAAAACGGGGCCGCGGTGACGATGGTCGCGCGCCGGCCCGAGTTGCAGTTCCATACGCTGACCGACCCGGCGACCCGCACGATGTGGGACCGCATCGGCAACCCCGGCACCGGGATCGGGCCGGGCTGGCGCAGCGTCTTTTATTG
This sequence comes from Allostellaceae bacterium, assembly GCA_036273175.1. Classification (GTDB taxonomy): domain Bacteria; phylum Pseudomonadota; class Alphaproteobacteria; order ATCC43930; family CGMCC-115725; genus DATARH01. The sequence goes on along the minus strand of DASUIE010000175.1, from coordinate 23,149 downwards.
CCAGGCGCCGCTGCTCTTCCGCCACCTGCCGGAGGCGAAGCGGCTCGGCATCGTCGCAACCTCGCACGGCCCCGCCGGCGGCTGGCCGATGCGCGAGCGCGTGCTCGGCAGGTTCCCGATCCTCAACGGCTGGGCGCCGCACCACGCCGAAATCCGCGACAACCGCATCCATCTGCAACTCGCCTCGGCGGACGGCGCGACCCGGGAAATCTCGGCCGATCACGCGATCGCCTGCACCGGCTACAAGGTCGATTTGCGCAAGGTCGCCTTTCTCGACGACCGCCTGCGCGTCGCCATCGCTCAGGCCGCGCACACGCCCATTCTGTCGAGCCGGTTCGAGAGCTCGGTTCCCGGTCTCTATTTTGTCGGCCCGGCCTCGGCCAACAGCTTCGGCCCGATGTTCCGCTTCGTCTACGGCGCCGAATTCACCGCCTCTCGGGTGGTCGCCGACCTCGCCCGGTCGGCTGCCCGCCGGCCCGCCGCGGTGCGCCCGGCCCTCGCGGCCCGCTGACCGGGAGGTTCGACCGGTGCCAGGGAGGTTTGACCGGTGAACGGGCTGATGCTCGCCTTCGCGTTCATGCTGCCCTATCACGTGATGCGCACCGCCACGGCCGCCGGGGTGCGGGTCCACGTGCTCGGCAGCGGCGCATCGCGCGCCCTGCGTACCTCGCGGCATTGCGCCTCGTATCGCGATCTCGGCTGCCCGGGCGCGCCCGGGCACGAGGCGCGCATTCTCGCCGAGATCGAACGCGCGGTGCGGCGGCACAAGATCGACGTGATCTTTCCGGCCGACGACGTCTCCACCCGGCTCCTGATCGCGCTGCGGGACCGCCTGCCGATCCCGACCTCGCTGCTGCCCAACCTGGCGACATTCGACCTGTTGAACCACAAGGGCAACTTCACCCGATACTGCCGCGCGAACGGCGTGCGCGTGCCGCAGGCCTGGTGCTTCGATGCGCTCGGTGCGTTGCGCGAGGCGGTCGCCGCCGGCGAGTTCGGCCTGCCGATCACGGTCAAGCCGACCAACCGCTCGGGCAGCGTCGGGGTCTTCCACATCCGCGACGAGAGCGAATGGAAGCTCCTCGACCAGGTCGACTATCGGCCGATCCTGGTCCAGCGGCACATCGTCGGCGAGTCGGTGTGCCTGTCGACGGTGTGCCGCGACGGCCGCATCATCGCCCATGCCGGCCAGCGCCGCGACGAGCGCCGGTTTCAGCTCTTCTCGCATCCGGATTTGCTGGCCAACGCGGCGCGCCTCGCCGCCGCCGCCGGGCTCGACGGTCCGGCCAATTTCGACGCGGTTATCGAGGCGGCGTCCGGCGACAGCTACATCGTCGAGTGCAATCCGCGCTTTTGGTACACGATCTACATGGCCGACTTCTTCGGGCTCAACTTCATGCGCCCGGCGCTCGGCCTGGCGCCGGAACCGGAGACGATGGTCAGCGACCCGATGGAATTGTCGCTGAAGCGCACGCTCAAGCATTACCGCAGCGCCAAGCCGGCCGACCGGGCGCTCGCCCGCTATCACCTGCTCGACCCGATCCCCTATCTGCTGTTTCGCGCGGGGCTGTTCGACGACAAGGATGTCGCCGTCGATGTCGAGCAGATGACGGCCTATGCCTGGCGCGAGCCGGTGCCGGCATGATCGCCCGCCGCGACCTGCTTCTCGCCGGAGCCGCGCTGCCGCTGCTGCCGAAGCCGGCCCTGGCCGCGCCGCCCTTGCGCGACATCGCCGCGTCGCGCGGCCTCGTCTACGGTACCTATGTCCGCTCCGAGATGCTCGACAAGGACCGGATGTATACCGGGCTCGTGACCCGCGAGGCCGGGCTGATCGTGTGCTCCTGCGCGCATTGGAAGCACCTCGCGCCGACCCGGACGACGGTCGATTACACAGGGCTCGAAGCCGCCTATGGCTGGGCGCGGGCGCATCGAATGCAGTATCGCGGCCACGCCCTGTTATGGGGCGAGGCGGCGCCGGTCTGGTTCGCCGAGCTGCCGGACCGGGCCGCCGCAATCCGCGCGGTCGAGGAGCACGTGACCGGCACCTGCCGGCATTTCGCGGGGCGCTTCCATTCCTGGGATGTCGTCAACGAGCCGCTCAAGCTCGGAGACGGCCGCGCCGACCATCTGCGCCGCAGCGTCTTTGCCGAAAAGATCGGCCCGGACTATCTCGACATCGCCTTTCGCGCGGCCCGCGCCGCCGACCCCAAGACGCGGCTGGTGCTCAACGAGTTCGGGGTCGAGCTCGAAACCGAAAACGACCGGGACAAGCGCGCCGCCCTGCTCGGCCTGATCGACGGGTTCAAGAAGCGCGGCACGCCGATCGACGCGGTGGGCATCCAGAGCCATATCGCGACCGCGACGATCGACAAATTCGACCCGAAGGCGTTCGGCGCCTTTCTCGCCGAGCTCGCCGGGCGCGGGCTCGAAATCATGCTTACCGAGCTCGATGTCGTCGACAAGGGCGCACCGGCGGCGATCCCGGCGCGCGACCGGGCGGTCGCCGATACCTATCGCCGCTATCTCGACGCCGCGCTCGCCTCCCCAGCGGTGACGACGGTGGTCAACTGGGGTCTCAGCGACATCAACAGCTGGATCAGCTCGGGCAAAACCCCCGAGGCCCAGCGCGCCGACGGGTTGGAGCCGCGGCCCCTCCCGTTCGACAAGGAGGGCAAGCCCAAGCCCGCCTATGCGGCGATCGCCGCGGCGCTGGGCGCTGCACCGTTACGGCGACAGGGCGCGCGGGCGTAGCTCCGCGAGCGGCTTCGCGGCCGGCGCCCTCCCTGGCGGGCGCGCGGCGCGGGCAACCATCGCGGCGCGGCCGAGATAGACCGTCGCGACGACGAACAGCACCCACAGAATGTCGCCGGGCCGGAAGAATTCGTACTCGGTCATGTTTTCGAGGAAGATCCCGGTCAAGAGCGCCAGGCAGAACGTGACATGCCGCGCCGCCGGCGCGGTCAGCATCCGGGCGACACGGTAGAACGCGGCGAGCCAGCCGAGCGCCACCACACCCAGCCCGACAATCCCGAAACCGAGCCCCAGCTCCAGCCAGGCGTTGTGGGCATGCGGCGTCTTGAACTCGATGAGCGCCCAGGCCTCGTTGGCTTCGACCCCATCGGCCCGCCAGAACGCGCCGAAGCCGTAGCCGAACCAGGGCCGGCGCGAAATATAGGCCGAGGCGTAGTGCCAAATCTTGGCGCGGTTGGTGAAGGTCGGGTCGCGCCCGATCGCCTCCAATATCGCCGCCGAGTCGACCGCGAAGGCGAAGATCGCGGCCAGGCCGATAACCCCGAGCACGAACCCGGCGAGCATGCCGAACCCGCTGCGCCGCCGCAGCATCGCCGCGAAAACCCCGGCATAGGCGGCGGCGACCATCATCACCAGCGGCGTCTTCGATTCGGCGAGCTCGAAGGCGACCAGCGCTGCCGCGATCGTCACCCAGGCGATCCAGCGCGGTCCGTATCCGCGATAGACGGCGTAGGCCGAGAACATCATCGCCAGGGCACAGGCGAGGCCGAGCGTGTTCTTGTCGGAAAACGCGCCGCGCCAGGCCCAGGCATAGGTCTCGTTGCCGCCGATCGCGACCGATGGCGCCAGCACGATCACCGCCAGAGAGGCGACCATGCCGACGCAATAGACCTTGACCAGCAGCGCCACCAACTCGGCGAAGTCGCAGCGGCCGACAAGATAGACGCCGAACAGCGAGGTCAGCGCAACCGTCCCCGAGCGGCGAATCACCAGCGACGGATCGTCGGACCAGAACGCGCTTATGAACGCCATCAGCACCAGCGCCAGCACCGGCCAGGCGCAGACGAAAAGGCGCAGGCTCTCGCGCCATCGCGCCGCGAACCCGACCGCGAGAAACCCGGCGAGCGCGACGAAATTGGCGAAATCGTACGGGTTGGAGGCGCCCTGATGCGCCATGTGGTCGCTGACCAGGTACGAATCGGGCGGCCAGAAGACCCCGGCGCAGACCAGCAGAAAGATAAAGGTCGCGAGGCGCTCGACCCGGACGGCGAGGAAATTCATTCTGGGCCGTCGCAGGCTGAAAGAGGGCGCGCGCGATGCGGCTCGGCTCGGGGATGTTTCTGCTGGCGGTCCTCGCCGCGGCGCCGGCCTGGGCCGACGGCACCGTCTTTCGCGCGACCGGCTGCGGCGACAAGCTGTTCGTCACCGGCGCCGACGGCTTCTCGATACTGACCGGGATCGGCGGCACCGGCGTCGCCGACAAGGACGAGCTGGTCGGCAAGGTTGACGGGATCGGCCATACCCAGATTTTCGACCGGACCAAGGGGTTCAACTTTTCGGCCAATGTCGAGGCGCGCAAGCTGACGCGGGAGGAGGTCATGCCGAAAATCGCGGTGGCCTGCCGCGGCCAGCTCGTAAACGGGCTGGCGAGCGGCCAGGTGGTGCGCGCCGAAGGCTGCGGCAACCGCATCTTTGTCTCGGCGCCGCAGGGCTTTGCCGTGCTCGACCGGCTCGCCGGCGGCATGGTCGGCAAGGACGACGAGGTGTCCGGCGATTTCAACAAGCCGGGCCGCGCCACCGTCAAGGACAAGCAGACCGGCTCGACGCTGACCGTGTTCGTTGAGGATTACATGCTCTCCCGGGCCGCCGCGGACCGCAAGATGACCGCGCTGTGCACGAAGACAAAGTAGTCCCGGCCCGGTTTGCCTTCGGTTAACGGCGCTCGCCGGCACGCGCCAAGAAGCGCCAGCCCTCTTCGCGCGCGGTCGGCGCCGGGCGTGGCGGCTCGGGAAGTCGGCCGAGGAAATGCGGCCGCACCACGTTTGTGGGCTCGGGAGCGGGCTCCGGTTCGGGTTCGGCGGCGAGCGCCCAGAGCGGGCCGTCCCCGGGAGGCGGCGCCGGCATCGTCTCCAAGGGCCGGGGCAAGCGCCGCCGCAGACCGAAGCGGCGCTGGCGCGGCGGGCTCGCGCCGCCGGAATTGGCGAGAAACTCCTGCACCGTCGCCGCGGCGAGGTTGTTGCCGACGGGTCGCTGGTCGCCGCCGAACCCGGCGATCAGCACGTTGTCGGCGAGGATGTTGATGCGCCGCGGGATGCCGCCCGCGGCCTCGGCGATCGTCCAGCACGCGGTCGCCGACATCACCTGGCCCAGCTCGCGCGCCCCGCAGGCGACGAGGCGATAGGCGATGTAGTCGACCGATTCCTCGGGGCTCAGAGCGCCGAGCCGGGCCCTCAGCGCGACGCGCTGCGCGACCTGGCGCATGTCGCGGCGGGCCAGCACCTCGTCGACCTCGGGCTGGCCGACCAGCACGATCTGCATCAGCTTTTCGGTGTCGGTCTCGAAATTGCTGAGCAGCCGGAGAAATTCGAGCGTTTCGGCCGGAAGCAGCTGGGCCTCGTCGATCATCAGGACGACGGTGCGGCCGCTCTCGAAAATCTCCAGCAGCTTCAATTGCAGCGCCGGCACCGCGGCGAAGACGGTGTCCGGCGCGGGCAACCCGACCTCGCCGCAGATGTAGCGGGCCATGTCGAGCGGCCCGACCTGCGGCGTGAACAGGTAGATGATCTTGAATTCCTCGGCCCGCGCCTGGTCGAAAAAGGCCCGGATCACCGTGGTCTTGCCGGTGCCGACCTCGCCGGTGCAGACGATGAAGCCCTTGCGGCTCTCGATCCCGTAAATGATCGTCGCCAGCGCCTCGCGATGTGCCCGGCTCATGTAAAGGAGGCTCGGGTCGGGGGTGACCGCGAAGGGCGGGCGATACAGCCCATAGAAGCGCTCGTACATCTCGCGACTATACCTGGTGGGTCTGGCCGATCAACTCGATTGCGGCGACGCGTCCGCGCCGGCACCGCGCCCAGGCCGCGTCGTAGGCGGCGAGAAGCGGCGGCACCGAGAACTCGAAGGCCAGCTCTCCGTGCAGCCGCTTGCGGCCGAATTCGCCCATCGCCTGCCGCCGCTCGGGATCGTCGAGGAGCGCGGCGATCGCCTCCGCCATCGCCCCGGGATCGCCGGGGGCCGCGTAGACCGCCGCCTCCCCGGCCGAGAACCTGGCCTCGGTCAGGTCCGACGAGACGATCGGCAGGCCGAAGAACATGTATTCGACGATCTTGTTGGCGGTGCTGCGGTCGGACCAGCCGTTCTTCGGCACCGGCTCGATCGCGACATCGGCCGAGGAGAGGATGCGGCACAGCCTGTCGTCGTCGCTGATCGTGCCGGTAAAGGTGCACAGATCGGCGACGCCCTCGGCCGCCGCCGCGGCGACGACCGCCGGCTGGTGCGGGCCGCCGCCGACAAGGATGCAGTGGAAATCGTCGCGGCCGAACCGGTCGCGCAATTCCTTGACCGCGCGGACCAGGTGCTCGACCCCGTCCTGCTGGCAAATCTCGCCGAGGTAAAGGATCAGGTGCTTTTTGCCGCGCTTCCACGTCGCGTCGGGCTCGTGCACCTCGAAGCGCGACAGCGCCGGCGCCGAGCGGACGATATACACGTCCTCCGGCGCCTTGCCGCCGCGCTCGACGGCGATCCTTTTGTAGCTCTCGTTGGTCGAGATCACGATATCGGCGGCCTGGAAGGTCAGCCGCTCGAACAGCAGCAGCCCCCTCATGATCGCGCCGTCGGAACGACGCCATTTGGCCTCGGCGAGCTCGGGCGACAGGTCGCGGTGGTCCCAGATGAAGCTTTTGCCGAAGAGGCGCCAGAACCACGCCATCGGCCAATAGGTCTCGGGCGGGTTGCAAACGTGCATGATGTCGAATCCGCGCCCGAACCATCCGATGCGCAGCGACAACAGGAACGCCGCGGCGAAGCACCACACGAACTCGGCGATAAAGGCAAGCTTGGCCTGCGCCTCGATCGGCGACCAGTAACGGTAGATCTCGACATCCTCGCGCCGTTCGCGCGAGGCATTGAAGCCGCGCGCCTTGGGGCAGATGACGCTGACCTCGTAGCCGCTTTTCGCCAGCGTCGAAGCCTGCAGCCAGGCGCGCCGGTCGAACGGCACGGGCAGGTTCTGCAGAATGTAGAGGACGCGTCTCTTCCGCGGGGCTGAGGGCATTCGCGGCGCCTTTCTATCGGTGCCGCGATGATGCCTGGACGATGGTTAAGGAGCGGTTGCCCGCTCGCGCCGGCGCCGCGCCGCGACCGAGGCCAGCACGGGCAGCCCGAGCATGCGCTCGACGCTCTCGACCGTGATCAGCGTCTCGCGGAACACCAGCAGATAGACCAGCACCCCGGCCGAGCCGACCAGCCCGATCAGGATGCCGGCGAGCGCGAACGGCAGGTGCTGCGGCCCGGTCGGCTTCATCGGCGCGTCGGGTTTTTGCACGACCGAGACGCTGACGATCTTCTCGCGGTCGAGATCCTCGCTCATCCGCGCTTCCTCGTAGCGGGAGCGGTAGGTGTGGGCGAGCTCCTCGAGCTCGCGCCGCTCGCGTTCGAGGTTGTCGACCGTGCTTGAGGCCTGGACGAGCGCGGCGAGCCGGGTCTCGATGTCCTTTGCCTCCTGCTTACGCAGCGCGAGCTGCCGGTCGATCGGCGCCGCGTCGGCGAGCGCGCGGTTGAGCGCCACGACCATGTCGTCATAGGCGGCGTTGCGCTGCGAGGCGGCCTTGGTCTTCATCCCGTCGGGGCGCGCCAGGAAACTCTTGAGATGCGCCATCTCGGCGGCGTTGTCCTGGAGCGGCTTGACATTGCCGACATAGCGCTCGCTGAGCTGCTGGCGCTTGACCTCGAGGTCGAGGAGCCGGTCCTTGGCCTGCTCGACGACATCGGAGGTTGTGCCGCCGGCCGGCACCAGCGCCGGGGTCGATTTCAGCCGGGACTGCAGGAACTCGATCCGCTGATGCGTGTCGATCGCCTGGCTCTTGAGCTGCTGCAGGATGCTGTTCACCGCGGCGCGGTCGTCGAGCAGCTTGGCGCGTTGCGTCTCGACATCGAACAGCGATTGCGTCGATTTGAGCTCCGCGACCTTTTTAACCTGCGCGGCGAGCTGGTCCTCGTATTGCTGGGCCTGCTGGCCGAGGAATTTGTAGCGCGGGTCGCTGAACATCTCGGCGTGCTTTTGCTGGTACAGCTCGACGACCATGTTGAGCGCCTGGACCGCCATCTCGCGGTTGGCGTTGCGGTAGCTGATCGCGATCACGTCGGACTGCTCGACCGGCGCGACCTTGAAATCGCTGTAGAAGCTTTTGACCGCGGCGTCGGCGCTGGGCGCCGCCGAGCCGAGAAAGCTCAACAGCCCGCCGCCCGGATAGAGCTTGGCGGCGCCGATGCGGTTGATCACCGCGAGGACGAGATCGCGGCTGGTCAAAATCTGGATCTCGGAGTTGACGATCTCCTGCTTGGTGGTCGAGGGCACCGAGGCGACCGGCTGGGTCGGATCGGAGCGCACCTGAAACTCGCGCCCGGTTTTGACGAGAAGCCGCCCGGTCGCGTCGTAATACGGGGTCAGAAGGTAGGAATACGCAATCACGCCGACCGCCAGCCCGAGAAACGCGCCGAGCAGCTTGCGCCGTTCCTTGAACAGGATGCTGAGCACTTCGCGGGTGGTCAGATCGTACGGGTTCGCGGCCATGTCGCTGCTCTATTGCACTGTGTAGCTGAAATAGAACGGGATGTTTTTCACGTATGTGGCGAGGAAGTCCGAGAGCGAGGCCAGCGTAGACTGCGGGACGTAAACAACGTCATAAGATTTGAGCAGCGGGTCCTGCGCGTTCGCGCCGGCCCCGGCGTAGTTGCCGAGCGCGACCTGGTAGTAATAGGTTTTGCCGTCGGCGCCGCGGCGCAGGACCAGGATGCTGCCGGTCTTGGCCCCGGTCTTGACGCCGCCGGCCTGCGCCAGCGCCCGCGAAACGGTCAGCGGCACGTCGCTGCGCACCAGGCCCGGCGTGTTGACCCAGCCATCGACATAGACCATCGACGGCGCGTAGGTGCGCATCGTGATGGTCAGGGTGGGGCTTTTGACGACCTTGGCGTAGGCCTCGTTGAGCAGCTTGGTCGCGGCGCTGACGGTCAGCCCGCCAACCACCACCGTATCGACCAGTTGGAGCGAAACGCGCCCATCCGGACCGACCACGACCCGGTCGTTCAGATCCTGCATATACGGAAAGCGGATTTCGATCTCGTCGCCCGGCGCCAGCACATGCTCCTCGGTCAGCGGCACGCCGCCGGCGAAGGCCCCTTGGGTCGCGATACTCGGCGCGGACGGGGTGCAGGCGGCGGCCACGGCCAGCATCGCGGCGACGGCGAAGAATTTGATCCAAGCGGTCAGCGCCTGGCCCCCTTTGCGGCGTCGGCGGGCGCCCCCACGCCGAAAACCGACCCGCCGACTATCGCTGAACTGGACTCGGCGCCGCAAGGCGGTTGATCGCGACCTCAGCCGCAACCTCCGGTCAATAGGCGTGGCGCTGGCTGATGAACACCTTGATCGTCAGCAACAGGCTGCGAATATCGAACCACAGCGACCAGTTGTTGATGTAATCGAGGTCGTGAGCCACCCGCGCCCGCAATGCTTCCGCGGTATCGACCGGGCCGTTATATCCGTTTACTTGCGCCCAACCGGTGATCCCGGGTTTGACGTGATGGCGCAGCGCGTAATCCGGCACGATATCCTCGTTCCGCCGGTGTTCGACCTGCATCGCCACGGCGTGCGGCCGCGGGCCGACCAGCGACATCTCGCCCCGCAACACATTGATAAGCTGCGGCAGCTCGTCGAGGCTCGACTTGCGCAGAAAGCGCCCGACCCGGGTGATTCGCGGATCGTCCTTGCTCGATTGCTTCACACCGTCGCGGTCGGCCGCCTCGTGATACATAGAGCGGAATTTGTAGACCCCGATCACCCGGTCGCCAAAGCCAAGGCGGTTCTGTCGGAACAGCACCGGGCCGCGGCTGTCGAGCTTGATCGCGACGGCGCAGGCCAGCATCACCGGCGCGGCGGAGATCAGCGCCAGCGCGGCGACGACCTTGTCGAACGCGGCCTTCGCCAGGTTCTGCCCGAAGCTCAGCGGCGTGCCGTAGACATCGATCAGCGGCAGCCCGCCGAACTCGGCCGAATCCCGGCCGGCGACGCTGAAACCGACCATATCGGGGGCAAGGCTGATCTCGACCGGCATCTGGTGCAGCTTTTTCAGCACCTCGACGAGGCGCCGCTCGGCCGAGTGCGGCAGCGCGACGATGACCCGGTCGATCATGCGCTGGCGCGACAGCTCGATCAGGTCGCGCGAGCTGCCGCGCACGAGCGGCAAGAGATTGGCGTTGCCGACCCGGCGACGGTCGTCGAAGACGCCGACCAGCTCGACCGAATCGGCGCAGCTCGCGTGCAACCGCTCGAGCAGCCGCTCGGCGAGGTCGCCGGTGCCGAAGATCGCGATCGCCTGCTTGAGCCGGCCCGCTTCGTGCCAGCGCGCGACGCGGCCGGCGGCCAACAGATGGAGGCCGAGAATACCGGCCACCGCGCCGGACGCCCACAGCGCCAGCCAGCGGATCAGTGCCGCGTGCATCGCGGGGTCGGCGGCGGGCAAGGCCAGCACCGCCATCATCGCCAGCGCGAACGGCGCCAGCGTGCGCATCACCGCTTCGATGCCGATCTGCGCCCGCGTGCGGTGCAGCGCCTCGCGCAGCGGCAGCGGCTCGCCGCGCGACGGACGCAGCGCGACCGTGACGATCGCGAGCGCGACCAGCGCCGCCGTCGGGCCGGGGACAAGGGAGAACTTCGGCTCCAGGCAATAGGCGGCGATGCCGACGCCGAACAGCACCAGCGTGTCGGCCATGCGTACCGCCCAGGCGAGGGCGCGCGGATCGATCCGGCGGCGCGCCACGGCGGTCTCCTCGACCGCGGCCACGGTCTCGCGCTCAACCGGAACGGGTGCGCGGGCGATCCGCGGCTGGGTGTCCTCGGTGCGGCGGTCGCGCCGGGTCTCGCCGATCCGCAGGCGGCTTCGCGGGGAGCGGTCGGTACGACGCGGGGGCGCCGGCGGCAGGCGAAGAGCCGTCGCTCCCGCGCCGAGGCCGCCATCGACAGCTTGGGTAGAGCTCATATTGCTTCGGTGCCCGATAATGATAATGATCGCGGCGGATGCCCCGTTCGACGCGCCGCAACCTGCCCGGGCAAGCTAGGTAGATAATCCTACAAATGCAGCACAATTCATGGTTAAACACAGTTAAATACAGACAGTTTCATCGTTAAGCGAACCTAAGCCGATGCGCTTTTACTTTCTGTTAACTATAACTATTGCGGCTCTCGAACTATTCGTCCCAGACAAGGGGCGAGCGCAATCGCAAGGGATGGTCGTCTCGGCGCAGCACGAAGCGAGCGCGGCCGGGCTGGCGATCCTCAAATCCGGGGGCAATGCCGTCGATGCGGCGGTCGCGGTCGGCTATGCACTGGCCGTGGTCGAGCCCTGCTGCGGCAATATCGGCGGCGGCGGCTTCATGGTGATCCGCCGCGCCGACGGCAGCGAGACCTTTCTCGATTTCCGCGAGACCGCCCCCGCCGCGGCGCATCCCGGCATGTATGGCGCGGCCGAGGACAGCCGTTACGGCTATCGCGCGGCCGGGGTGCCGGGAACGGTTGCCGGGCTCGACCGGGCGCTCGCCGAATACGGCACCCTGCCGCGGGCGCGGGCGATGGCGCCGGCGATCGCCCTCGCACGCGACGGGTTTGTGCTGGGGACGGGCGATATCGCCGAGATCGCCGCGAAAGCCGATCGGCTCGCCCGCGACCCGGACGCGGCGCGCATCTTCGTCGCGCCGGGGTTCAAGCCGGGCGACCGCCTGGTGCAGGCCGATCTGGCCGCGACGCTCGCCCTCGTCGCCGAGCGCGGACCCGACGCGTTCTATCGCGGTCCGATCGCCGAAAGGGTGGCGGCGGCTTCGGGCGGCGCGCTGACCCCGGCCGATTTCGCCGCCTACAGGGTTACCGAATCCGCGCCGGTCGTGTGTAGCTATCGCGGCTACCGGATCGCCTCGGCGCCGCCGCCAAGCTCGGGCGGGACCGTGCTGTGCGAGATGCTGAATGTGCTGAGCGGCTGGGACATGGCGGCGCAGAAGCCCGGCTCGGCCGCGGAGATTCATCGGCTCGCCGAGACGATGCGGCACGCCTATCTCGACCGCAACACCTGGCTCGGCGACCCTGCCTTTACCCGAAATCCGCTCGCCTGGCTGCTGTCACAAGAGCACGCGGCGGCGATCCGCACGGCGATCCCGCCCGACAAGGCGACGCCGTCCGCGTCGCTCGCGGCCGGTGCGCCGCCGCACGAACAGCCGCAGACGACGCACTATTCGGTCGTCGACAAGGACGGCAACGCGGTCGCCGTGACCTATACGATCAACGGGTTTTTCGGCGCGTGCGTCATCGCGCCCGGCACCGGCTTCTTGCTCAACGACGAGATGGACGACTTCACCGCGCGGCCGGGCGCCCCCAACATGTTCGGGCTGGTGCAGGGCGCCGCCAACGCGATCGCGCCCGGCAAGCGCCCGCTATCGTCGATGACCCCGACGATCGTCAGCAGAGACGGCAGACTGCGCCTCGTGCTGGGCAGTCCCGGCGGGCCGCGCATCACCACCGCGGTGCTCGAAACGCTGGTCGCGATCCTCGACCACGGCGCGGCGCCGCGAGAGGCGGTCGACGCACCGCGCATCCACCACCAGTTCCTCCCCGACACGCTGTTCTACGAGGCGGGCGGTTTGTCGCCGGAGACGGAGGCGGCGCTGACCGGGATGGGCTACAGCCTCAAGGAGCAGCGGCCCTGGGGCTCGGTCGAGCTGATCGCGGCCGAGCCCGGGGGCCTGGTCGGCGTCAACGACAAGCGCCGGCCCGGCGGCGCGGCGATGGGCTACTGACGCAACGGCACGAAGCAGGGGTGATAGACCTCGCTGCGCAGAATGTAGACGCCGCACAACAGCCCGTTATCGATATGCATGTCCTTGTAGCGCAGGCAGTCGAACGAGCGGCCGTCGGGGTTGATTTTGCAGGTGGTCGGGCGGTCGGTGAAGGTGACCGGATGGCCCGGAGTGTTGCGCGCATAAGGCGACGACAGCCCGCCATTGATGTTGATCGCGACGCCCGTGGGCGTCACCCGGTCGATGTTGAAGTTGACGTAGGTCTCCCCCATCGTGCCGGTCCAGTGTCCCGGCGCCAGCGGCAGCCGGCTGCCGTTGGGCTGCGGCACCGGCGGGATACCCGGCTTCGGGTGGCAGGCTGAGACCAGCAACAGGACGGCGACGAAAAGCCCCAGCGCTCTAATGGGCATGCCCGTCCTTGGGCATCTCGGCCAGCTCGAACAGGATGTTGCCGGTCGCCTTCGGGTCGATAAAGGCGATGCGGCAATTGCCGTGGCCGAGCACCGGCTCGTCGTTGAGCAGCGGCGTGTTCTTGGCCTTGAGCTCGGCGAGCGCCGAATCGATGTCCTCGACCTCGAAGCAGATGTGATAGAGGCCCTGCCCCTTCTCGGCGACCCACTTGCTGGCGCCCGATTGCGGCGTTGTCCCTTCCAACAGCTCGATATAGGTCTGCCCGACCGGCAGCATCGCCAGCCTGGTCTGGACCCGGTCCTCCTCGTATTCGAGCGAGAGGCCGAACTTGTCCTGCAGCAGGGCGCTGATCTCCTTCAGATTGTCGACCGCGATCGCGATGTGCTCGATGCGCTTGATCTTCATGGGGTTCAGGCCTCCACCAATATGTTGACGCCGCGCGCGGCGACGGCGAATTCGCGCCAGGTCTCGTCGTCGATCGGCACCCCCTCGGCGATGCGCTTGGCGCGCGTCTGCCGCTCCGGGTCGCCCGGGATCAGCACAGGCTCTCCGGCCTTGCGCGGCGGCGAGGCGGTGACGTAGTCGGTCATCGCCTTGATTTCCGCATTGATCCAGCCCGGCTCGGCGAGGCGCGCCGGGTCGATGACGACAAGCAGCATCCCGTTGGTCACCGATTCGGCCTGCCGCTCCGGCCGCATCGTGCCGCTGCCGGTCACCGCGCCCGCCAGGATTTCGCAGATAAAGGCGAGCGCGTAGCCCTTGTGCTCGGCGAAGGTCATCAGCGCGCCGCGCGGGCGGCGGTACATGACATTGGGGTCGGTGGTCGGCTTGCCGTCCGAGTCGAGCAGCGTGTCGGGCGCGATCTGGTCGCCCTTGTTGCGGGCGACGCGGACCTTGCCCATCGCGATCTTGCTGGTCGCCATGTCGGCGACGATCGGGCGGTCTGGGGTGGGGCCGGGGATCGCGACGGTCACAGGGTTGGTGCCGAAGCGCGCATCGGCGCCGCGCCACGGCGCGACGGCCGGACGCTGATCGGTGATGTTGACGAAGGAGATCGAGACCATGCCCGCGCCGGCGCACATCTCGCCATAGGTGCCGACCCGGCCGATATGGTGCGCGTTGCGAAGCGCGACGACGGCGACGCCGGTCTCCTTGGCCTTGGCGATGCCGAGCAGCGTCGCCTCGCGGGCGACGATCTGGCCCCAGCCGCGATCGCCGTCATAGACGATCATCGACCCCGCCTCGCTGACGACATGGCCCTTGACGTTCGACGCGGCCTTGCCGGCGGCGAGGTTGCGCAGGTAGTTGGCGATGAGGCCGATGCCGTGGCTGTCATGGCCCCGCAGATTGGCCTCGACGAGGTGCCCGGCGACGATCGCCGCCTCCTCCTCGGCGCTTCCGGCGGCGGCGAAGACGCGCACGACGGTGCGGGTCAGCTCGGCGTGATCGACGATCTTCATGCGCGCTCCTTGTGACGCTCCGGCGCGGCCGGGTAGACGCCGAGAATCTTGACCTCGGTCGAGAAGAACTGAAGCTCCTCGAGCGCCAGCTTCAGGAGCCGGTCCTCGGGGTGGCCCTCGACATCGGCATAGAATTGCGTCGCGGTGAAATGCCCGCCGACCATGTAGCTTTCCAGCTTGGTCATGTTGATGCCGTTGGTCGCGAACCCGCCGAGCGCCTTGTAGAGCGCCGCGGGCACGTTGCGCACGTTGAACACGAAGGTGGTGACCGCCGGCGTGCCGCGCGCGGCCCATTTCGCCTCGCGCGCCATGACCAGGAAGCGCGTCGTGTTGTGCCCGGCATCCTCGATATTCGCGGCGAGCGAGACGAGACCGTAGATTTGTCCCGCGAGCTCCGAGGCGACCGCCGCGACGGTCTTGTCGCCGCGCTCGGCGATTTCGGCGGCGGAACCGGCGGTATCGACCGCGACGACCGGCGTGTAGCCGCGTTGGCGCAGCCAGTTGCGGGTCTGGCCGAGGGCGTGGACGTGGCTGCGCACGGTCTTGACCGTCTCCAGCGTCGCGCCGGGCACCGCGAGGAGGTGGTGGTGCACCGGCTCGAAATGCTCGCCGATGATATAGAGCCCCGAATGCGGCATCAGGTGGTGGATGTCGGCGACACGGCCGGCGAGCGAATTCTCGATCGGGATCATGCCGAGCGCCGCCGTGCCGTCGCGCACCGCGCCGAGCGCGTCCTCGAACTGCACGCAAGGCAGGCTCGTCATCCGCGGAAAGACATGCCGGCAGGCGAGGTCGGAATAGGCGCCCGGCGCGCCCTGGAAGGCGATCGTGCTCGCGGGGTCGGCCTGGTTTTTCACGTCATCAGCTCGCGGGCGCGGGCGAGGTCTTCCGGCGTGTCGACCTGGACGCCGAGGCGGGACGGGTCGATCAGGCTGACCGAAAAGCGCATCCCCGCCTCCAGCGCCCGCATCTGCTCCAGCCGCTCGCGCCGTTCGAGCACGGTCGGCGGCAGCGTCACATAGCGGTCGAGCGCGGCGCGGCGATAGGCGTAGAGCCCGATATGCTCATAATGAGGGCCGTCGCCCCAGGGCAGCGGCAGCTTGCTGAAATAGAGCGCGCGCGCCGGCTTCGCGGGGTCGGCGAACCCTGCGGCGACCTTGTTGACGGCGGTCGAGGCGAGCGCGGCGGGATCGGCGATCTCGGCGGCGAGCGTGGCGATGTCGGTCTCCGGGTCGGCGAGCGCCTCGACGGCGAGGCGGATCGCCGCCGGGTCGAGCATCGGCATGTCGCCCTGAACGTTGACGACGGCGTCATGGGCGCGGCCGGGGTCGAGCTCGGAGAGCGCGGCGTGGACGCGGTCGGAGCCGGTCGGCAACTCGGGATCGGTCATCACCGCGCGGCCGCCGGCGGCCTCGACGACGGCGACGATCTCGCGGTCGCCGGCGGCGACGGCGACCGGCCCGATCCGGGCGGCGACCGCGCGGCGCCAGACATGGACGATCATCGGCGCCCCGGCGATCTCGGCGAGCGGCTTGTTCGGCAGCCGCGTCGAGGCGAGCCGAGCCGGGATCATGACGATCGGGTTGCGAGGCGAGTCGGCGCTCATGGCAGCGACAACATGCCCGGTTCGCCGGTTCGCCGGAAGCGTGATAATTGCATTGAGTCGGATGCTGAAATCAGATTTCCTGCCGCCCCTGAACGCGGCGCGGGAGAGGCGCGGGGGAGCCACGGACGGACATGTCGTCTTTTGAGTGGAACAAGGTCATCGCCTCGGTGCTGACCGCCATGATCGTCGCGATGGTCGCCGGAATTCTGTCGACCTTTATGGTGAAACCCGAGCGGCTCGAAAAACAGGCCTATGTCCCGCCCGGCGCCGAGGCCGGCGCGAAGGTCCCGACCGAAGCCGCGGCCGCCGCGCCCGCCGGCCCCGAGCCGATCGCCCCGCTGATGGCCAAGGCCGACCCAAAGCACGGCCAGCAGGTCGCCAAGGTCTGCCTGCAATGCCACACCTTCAACAAGGGCGAGCCCAACAAGATCGGGCCCAACCTGTTCGGGGTCGTCGCCGACGAGAAGATCGCGAGCGTGCCCGGCTATACCTTCTCGGCCGCCTTGGCCAAGCACAAGGACGAGAAGTGGGACCCGGACAAGCTCAATGTCTGGCTGTTCAAGCCGCAGGAGTTCGCGCACGGCACCAAGATGACCTTTGCCGGCCTGCCGAAAGCGCAGGACCGCGCCGATGTGATCGCCTACCTCGAATCCTTGAAATAGGGGGCAAGTGGCCGGGCTCGACGCCTATCTGGCGCTCGCTGCCGACCTCGCCGACGCCGCCGGGGAGGCGATCCGCCCCTATTTTCGTTCTCCCCTAAAGGTTGACGATAAGCCCGATCAATCGCCAGTAACGGCGGCCGACCGCGGCGCCGAAACGGCGATGCGGCGGCTGATCGCGGCGCGCTTTCCCGAACACGGCATTATCGGCGAGGAATTCGGCCGCGAGCGCGAGAACGCCGAGTTCGTCTGGGTGCTCGACCCGATCGACGGCACCAAATCCTTCATCTCAGGCGTGCCGCTGTTCGGCACGCTGATCGCGCTGGCGCAAAACGGCCGGCCGATCGTCGGGATTATCGACCAGCCGATCTCGCGCGAGCGCTGGATCGGCGCGACGGGGCGCGCGACGATGCTCAACGGCGCCCCGGTGCGCTGCCGGCCCTGCCCCGGCCTCGGCCAGGCGACCGTGTTCGCGACGACACCGGATATGTTCAAGGGCGCCGACGCACCCGCCTTCGCCCGCGCCGCCGCGGCCGCCAAGCTCGTGCGCTATGGCGCCGACTGCTATGCCTCCGGGCTATTGGCATCGGGCTGTATCGACCTTGTCATCGAGGCGGATTTGAAGCCCTATGATTACAGCGCCCTAATCCCGGTGGTCGAAGGGGCCGGCGGGGTCGCCACCGACTGGCGGGGCGCGCCGCTCGACCTCAGCTCCGACGGCCGCGTGGTTTTCGCCGGCGACCGCCGCGCGCACGGAGACGCGCTCGCCCGTCTCGCCGGCTAGGCACAGCAACGAGGACATCCGATGCGCAGACCCGCCGTCCCGGCTCTCGGCCTCGTTTTCTGGGCGATCGCGGGTGTCGCCGCCGCCGCGGGCGCCGGGGCGATCGGCCTGTCGCTGGTCGGCCCGCTCAAATACCAGCCGGGGTTCAAGCATTTCGACTACGTCAATCCCGACGCGCCGAAAGGCGGCACGATGAAGCTGTCGGCGATCGGCACCTACGACACGCTCAACCCGTTCATTATCAAGGGCGTGCCGGCGGGCGGGATCGGCCAGACCTTCGACACGCTGATGACGCCGGCCGAGGACGAAGCCGACACCGAATACGGCCTCGTCGCCGAGTCGGTCGAGATCGCGCCGGACAAGATGTCGGTGCTCTACACGATGCGGCCGGAGGCGCGGTTTCACGACGGCTCGCCGATGACCCCCGACGATTTGATCTGGACCTTCGAGACGCTGCGCGCCAAGGGCCAGCCGCTCTACCGCACCTATTACGGCGACGTGACCAAGGTGACGAAGGAGGGCGAGCACGGCGTCCGCTTCACCTTCAAGAACGCGGACAACCACGAACTGCCCCAAATCCTCGGCCAGATGCCGGTGCTGTCGAAAAAGTACTGGAGCGGCAAGGATTTCGAAAAGACGACGCTCGACCCGCCGGTCGGCAGCGGCCCCTACAAGGTCGAGTCGCTCGATCCCGGCCGATCGATCACCTATCGCCGCGTCGCCGATTACTGGGCGAAGGATTTGCCGGCGGTGAGGGGCCGGTACAACGTCGGCACGATCCGCTACGACTATTACCGCGACGGCACCGTGGCGCGGGAGGCGTTCAAGGCCGGGCAATACGATCTGCGCCAGGAAAACTCGTCGAAAGCCTGGGCCACCGCCTATGACGTGCCGGCGGTGCGCGACGGGCGGATCAAAAAGATCGTCATCCCCAACAGCTTCCCGAGCCCGGCGCAGGGGTTCTGCTACAACCTCCGGCGGCCGATCTTCCAGGATCCACGGGTGCGCGAGGCGCTCGCCTACGCCTTCGATTTCGAGTGGTCGAACAAGAACCTGTTCTACGGACTGTATCACCGCACCCGCAGCTATTTCGACAATTCCGAGCTGGCCGCGACCGGCGTGCCGCAGGGCGAGGAGCTGAAAATCCTCGAAAAATACCGCGGCCAGATCCCCGAAGCGGTCTTCACCACCGAATACGACCCGCCGAAATACGACGGGTCGGGCGAAATCCGCGACGGGCTGCGCAAGGCGGTGGCGCTGTTGCAGCAAGCCGGGTGGAGCTTCAAGGGTGAAAGCCTGGTCAATGACAAGGGCGAGAAGTTCGCCTTCGAAATCCTCAACAGCGACCCGCAATTGGAGCGGGTGATCCTGCCCTTTATCAAAAACCTCGCGCGGCTCGGCGTCACCGCGACGCTGCGCACGGTCGACACCGCGCAATACGAGCGGCGAATGGAAACGTTCGATTTCGACATGACGACGAGCGTCTTCCCGCAATCGCTGTCGCCGGGCAACGAGCAGCGCGATTTCTGGAGCTCGGCCTCGGCCGCCGAGCAGGGCAGCCGCAACATCATCGGGATCAAGAGCCCGGTCGTCGACGCGCTGATCGAGGGGCTGATCGCGGCGCCCGACCGCGCCACCCTCGTCGCCTATACCCATGCGCTCGATCGGGTGCTGCAATACGGGTATTACATGATCCCGCAATTCCATCTCGGCGCGTACTGGATCGCCTATTGGGACAAGTTTCGGCGTCCCGACGTGACGCCGAAATACGGGGTCGGCCTCAGCACCTGGTGGATCGACGCGGCGGCGGAAAAATCGATCGACGCGGGGCGCGGCTCCGGCGCCAAGTGAGCCGGCGATGATCGCCTATGCGCTCAGGCGCATCCTGTTGATGATCCCGACCCTGTTCGCGATCATGGTGGTGAATTTCTTCATCGTTCAGGCCGCGCCGGGCGGGCCGGTCGAGCAGATGATCGCCAAGCTCAAAGGGACCCCGGGCGGCGTCGCCGAGCGGCTCACCGGGAGCGGCGACCTCAAGGTGCAGAGCGGCGACCGCGAATACCGCGGCGCCCGCGGCCTGGACCCCGCCTTTATCGCCGAGCTGCGGAAGGAATACGGCTTCGACAAGCCGATCGGCGAGCGCTTCATCCTGATGATGAAGAACTATCTGACCTTCAATCTCGGGAGCAGCTTTTTTCGCGACCGCCGCGTCGTCGACCTGATCCGGGACAAGCTGCCGGTCTCGATCTCGATCGGGCTGTGGACGACGCTGATCACCTATCTCGTCTCGATCCCGCTCGGGATCAGGAAGGCGGTGCGCGACGGCACCCGCTTCGATGTGTGGTCGAGCGGCGTCGTCGTCGTCGGCTACGCGGTGCCGAGCTTTCTGTTCGCGGTGCTGCTGATCGTGCTGTTCGCCGGCGGCAGCTATCTGTCGTGGTTTCCGCTGCGCGGCCTCACCAGCGACAACTGGGCCTCGCTCGACTGGCCGCACCGCATCCTCGATTATTTCTGGCATATCGCGCTGCCGATCACGGCGCTGTCGATCGGCGGCTTCGCCACGCTGACGATGCTGACCAAGAACTGCTTTCTCGACGAGATCAACAAGCAGTACGTGCTGACCGCCCGCTCGAAAGGGCTGACCGAGCGCCGGGTGCTCTACGGCCACGTGTTCCGCAACGCGATGCTGCTGGTCGTCGCGAGCTTCCCGGCCGCGTTTGTCGCAATACTGTTCACCGGCTCGGTGCTGATCGAGGTGATCTTCTCGCTCGACGGGCTCGGCCTGCTCGGCTTCGAGGCGGCGATCAACCGCGACTACCCGATCATGTTCGGGACGCTCTATGTCTTTACGCTGATGGGCCTCGTCCTCAAGCTGATCAGCGATCTCACCTACATGCTGATCGACCCGCGCATCGATTTCGGCACGCGTGGGGGGTAGCCGACGGATCGCGCGGGCGCACGGCGACGGGCCTCAGATCATCAAGGACGCGGGGCGCGAGATCGAATTCCGATGACGCCGCTCGGATACCTTCTCGACACCAACGTCGTTTCCAAACCGCTTAAGATCGATGAGATCGAGATCGACTATGCCGATCGTGTCTTTCCGGTCGATTCGGCGGTTGCTCGCCCATGGGCATGAGCTCACGCTCGTCACGCGCAACGTTCGTGACGTCGCCGCGACCGGGGTTCAACTGGTCGATCCGCGGCAGATCGGCGGTTGACTTCTGCCCCCTTCCTCATATCAGCCAACGGTTTCATCCTGGGTGGCCTCGGTTGACACCCCAGGGATCGGAAGCTAAGTCACAGGAGTAATCACCGGCGCGCCCTGATGACAACTGATCCGCGGCCCCTTTCGCCCCATTTGCAGATTTATCGCTGGCAGCTCACCTCGGTGCTGTCGATCCTGCACCGGGCCAGCGGCATCGCCTTGAGCCTTGGCACGATCCTCTTGGTGTGGTGGCTCGGCGCCGCCTCGGACGGGCCGGAACCCTATGCCGGCGTGCAGCGCTTCCTCGGCTCGTGGCTCGGCCTCTTGCTGCTGTTCGGGTGGACCGCGGCGCTGTTCTACCATTTGTGCAACGGCATCCGGCATCTATGGTGGGATACCGGCAACGGCTATGAGCTGAAAAGCACCTACACGACCGGCTGGATCGTCGTCGCCGCGACCGTGGCGCTGACCGTGATCGCCTGGATCGCCGGGCTGCACGGCTGGAGAAGCTGACATGGCCGAGGAACGCATGCGCACGCCGCTCGGCCGCGCGATCGGCCTCGGCTCGGCCAAGGAAGGCGTCGGCCATTGGTGGCGCCAGCGCACCTCCGCGCTGCTGCTGGTGCCGCTTGTCCTGTGGTTCGTGATCGCGGTGATCGGGCATGTCGGCGCCGACCACGCGGCCTTTGTCGGCTGGGTACGCAGCCCGGGACCGGCGATGCTGCTGATCGTGCTGCTCGCGGCCACCTTCTATCACGCCGCGCTCGGCCTGCAGGTCGTGATCGAGGACTATGTCCACGGCGAAGGCCTGCGGATCGCGGCGCTGCTCGCGATGCGGCTGTTGTGCATCGCCTTCGCGGTACGCGGCATCTTCGCCGTGCTCAAGATGGCGTTCGGCGCCTGACCTTCGAGAGAGCCAGTCCCATGCCAGCCGCCTATTCGATCATCGATCATACCTATGACGTCGTCGTCGTCGGCGCTGGGGGCGCCGGCTTGCGCGCGACCCTCGGCACCACCGTCGAGGGGCTCAAGACCGCCTGCATCAGCAAGGTGTTCCCGACCCGCAGCCACACCGTCGCGGCGCAAGGCGGCGTCGCCGCCTCGCTCGGCAACATGAGCGACGACGACTGGCGCTGGCACATGTACGACACGGTCAAGGGGTCGGACTGGCTCGGCGACCAGGACGCAATCGAATACATGTGCCGCAACGCGATCCCCGCGGTCGTCGAGCTCGAACATTTCGGCGTGCCCTTCTCGCGCACCGAGGCGGGCCGCATCTATCAGCGGCCGTTCGGCGGCCACATGCAGGATTACGGCGAGGGCTCGCCCGCCAACCGCGCCTGCGCCGCCGCCGACCGCACCGGCCACGCGATCTTGCACGCGCTCTATCAGCAGTGCCTGCGGAACAACGCCGAATTTTTCATCGAGTATTTCGCGCTCGACCTGATCATGGATTCGGAAGGCGCTTGCCGCGGCGTGATGGCGTGGAACCTGGAAGACGGCACGATCCATCGCTTCCGCGCCCATATGGTGATCCTGGCGACCGGCGGGTACGGCCGCACCTACCTCACCTGCACCTCGGCCCATACCTGCACCGGCGACGGCAACGCGATGGTGCTCCGCGCCGGGCTGCCGCTGCAGGACATGGAGTTCATCCAGTTCCACCCGACCGGTATCTATGGCGCCGGGTGCCTCATCACCGAGGGCGCGCGCGGGGAAGGCGGCTACCTGACCAACAGCGAGGGCGAGCGCTTTATGGAGCGCTATGCCCCGCACGCCAAGGACCTCGCCTCGCGCGACGTGGTCAGCCGGGCGATGACGATCGAAATCCGCGAGGGGCGCGGCTGCGGCCCGCAAAAGGACCACATCCTCTTGCACCTCGAACACCTCGAGCCGTCGGTGCTGCACCAGCGGCTGCCGGGCATCTCGGAGACCGCCAAAATCTTCTCCGGCGTCGAGGTTACGCGCGAGCCGATCCCGGTGCTGCCGACCGTGCATTACGACATGGGCGGAATCCCCACCAATTACCGCGGCGAGGTGCTGCGTCCGACCGAGCGCGACCCCGACGGCGTCGTCGCCGGGCTGATGGCGGTCGGCGAGGCGGCTTGCGTGTCGGTGCACGGCGCCAATCGGCTTGGCTGCAACTCGCTGCTCGACATCGTCGTGTTCGGCCGCGCCGCCGCGCATCGCGCCGCCGAACTGGTGCGCCCCGGC
>DASUIE010000174.1:0-14274 GCA_036273175.1 Allostellaceae bacterium | reverse complement strand
GGCGCCGCACAGCCACGAGGTCTATGTCTCGCTGTCGGCCACCTTCGCTCAGCGCAACAACCCGAAATGCGTTCTTGCCTTCGCCATTCCGACCGGGACGCCAGGCCTGAAGATACTGGCGCGCGAGCCGGTTTCGCGCTGGTTCGGCTCGTGGGGGCACCCCTTGCAGAACCTGGACGAGCAGGATTGCATGCTCTTCTTCGAGCGGGTGCTGGTCCCCTGGGACCGGCTGTTCATGCTCTACGACCCGACACCGATGGTGAAGATGCTGGGCGCCGGCGGTCACAGCGTCGGGTTCAACTTTCTCGGCTGGTCGAATCTCTGCCGCGTCGAGGTGCGCATGCGCCTGATCACCGCCGTCGCGACGATGGTGGCCGAGGCGATCGGCGTCATCGAGTTTCGCGAGGTCGCCGCCAAGCTCGGCGAGATGGCGGTCTATTGCGAGATGTGGCGCCACGCGATGGAGGGGATCGAGCACGAGGCCGGCCCCACCCCGACCGGCCAATGGACCCTGGGCCCGGCCCGCGCGACCCATATCTGGTTCGCCCAAGTCTCTGGAAGAATGGTGGAATTGCTGCGCGAGATCTGCGCCTCGGGGATTATCATGCAGCCCAGCGAGAACGATCTCGCGAGCCCGGAAATCCGCCCCTATCTCGACCGGTACATGCGGGGCAAGGATGTCGATGTCGAATACAAGTCGCGCCTGTTCCGGCTCGCCCACGACCTCGCCGCCTCGTCCTACGGGCTCAGGCAGGACATCTATGAGTACTGGCACGCCGGCGACCCCAACCGCAACCGGATCAACCTGCTGCGCTCCTTCGATCAGAGCGCCATGAAGGGGCGAATTCGGGACCTGCTTTCTCGCCCGCTGCCGCACGGAGAGGTGCCCTGACAGGCCGGCCTGCGACAATCTGGCCACCCGCCGCGATCGAAGACCGCGCCCGACTGTGAGTTGAATCAATGCGGTAGAGAGGAGTTAACGCGGTAACGCCAGAACTTGTTTCACGGCGCGCCCAAAATTCGTCATTATCTCGGCTGCGGGCAATGGGCACCCGCCTTGAGATTTGGGAAGCTACCTTGGAAACGGATAGAGGTTATCGGCAGCGGCGTCGGCGCGGCTTTGACGACGAGGATCACGACGGGGGTCCCCGGGATTTTGGCGGCGGCGCACCTCGCTTCAGCAGCACACCGCGGTTTCAGGAGGCGGTGCCGTCCGGCCCCGCGGTCGGCGCCGTGGTAAAGTGGTTCAACCCCGATAAGGGGTTCGGGTTCGTCGAGCTGTCCGACGGGACGGGCGATGCGTTCCTGCACGCCAGCGTTCTCGGGCGCAGCGGCGTCACCGCGGTTCAGCCCGGTGAGACGCTGGAGATCCGGGTCGCGCCCGGCCAGAGAGGCCCGCAGGTGACGGAAGTCATCAGCGTGGACAGCAGCACGGCGACTCCGGCGGCAGCCCGTCCGCGTCCCTCCTTCGGGATGGATCGCGGCGGTGGCGGACCGCCGCAGAACTTCGGCGCCAGCGTGCAGGAAACCGGCACGGTCAAGTGGTTCAACGCGATGAAGGGCTTTGGCTTCATCGTGCGCGACGGCGGCGGCAAGGACGTGTTCGTGCACGCCTCGGCCTTGCAGCGCGCGGGGCTTACCGGGCTTAACGAAGGCCAACGCGTCGTCGTCGACATCGCCGAGGGCCGCAAGGGCCCGGAGGCGGTCGGGATCAGACTGGCCTAGCTGGAGCGATAGGCCAGCTGAAGCGAAAGGACCGGGCCCGGCCGCTTGGCCGGGCCGGGAACGCGAGGGTCAGTTCGCCGCCTTTTTCGCGGCGGCGGAAGCGACGCGGTTTTTCAAGCGGCGGATTTCGGGCGACAGGTCGCGGTCGGGCGTGTTCGTGAGGAATGCGTCGAGGCCGCCCTTGTGCTCGATCGTGCGTAGCGCCGCGGCGCTGACCCGGAGCCGCACCGCCCCTATCGTGTCGGACAGCAGCGAGGTGGTCTGCAGATTGGGCAGAAACCGCCGCTTGGTCTTGATGTTGGAGTGGCTGACATTGTGGCCGACCTGGACACCCTTGCCGGTCACGGGGCATTTGCGGGCCATGCGGCCACCTCAGGCTTGCGCTCGCGCGGAAAGCGCGCGTTGTAGGCGAGCGCAGCCTACCGGTCAAGGGCGCCGCTGTGGCAAGATCGCCGCCGAGCCGCAGGGGAGGACACCCGGATGCCGTCGATGAAGGAGAAATTCGCCAAGGGCGAGCTCGTGCTGTGCATGAACCTCCGCCTCGCCCGCACGGTCGATATCGCGATGGTGGCGAAGGCCGGCGGCTACGACGCGCTCTATGTCGACATGCAGCACGCGCCCTATTCGATCGAAACCACCTCGACGATCTGCGCCGCGTCGATCGGCATCGGCATCACCCCGCTGGTGCGGGTGCCGAGCGGGGACAGCGGGCAATGGATGAGCCGGGTGCTCGATGGCGGCGCGCACGGCGTCATCGTGCCGGATGTCGGGACGCGCGCCCATGCCGAGGCGGTGGTCAAATCCTGCCGGTTTCCGCCGCTCGGCAGCCGCTCGGTGATGGGGCTAGGGCCGGCGCTCGGCTACCAGGCGGTGCCGCTCGCCGAGCTGAACCCGCGGCTCAACGCCGAAACCGCCGTCATCGTCATGCTCGAAACCGCCGAAGGGATCGAGAACGCCGAGGCGATCGCCGGGGTCGACGGGATCGATTGCCTGCTGATCGGGTCGGGCGACCTGACCACCGATTACGGCATCCCCGGCCAGGTCGAGCATCCGAAGCTGCGCGCCGCCTATGAGCGTGTCGCCGAAGCTTGCAAGAAGCACGGCCGCATCCTGGGGGTCGGCGGCATCCGCCACAACACCAAGCTGCAAGGCGAGCTGGTGCGGCTCGGCGCGCGCTTCGTGATCGCGGGCACCGACACCAACTACGTGCTGGCCGGGGCGAAGGCGGACACCGAGGCGCTCAGAAAGATACCGCTGAACTAGCGGCTTGGCGCGGTCGTCGCCGCGGCGGCGGCCTGCCCGTATTGCGCATGCGACATCTGAAGCCCGACATAGCAAGTCAGGTCGAGGATCAAGAGTCCGATCGCGAAGATCATCAATAGCGGGTTCATCTCTCCCGCCGCGCGCTCGACTTGGCGCCTGAGCGGCACGGATTTGGGCCGCGCCTTGGTGTCCTTCGGCATGTTCTCTTTAGGGGTAGGAGTTAGCTGAGTCATACCGCCGGAACGCCGGATACGGCCAAATCGATCCCTATCAGGCCATCGCCTCCTCGGCAGCCGGCACGGTCTTGACCTCGTGGGCCTGGAGAATCGGCAGCACCTCCTTGGCGAAGCGCTCGATCTGCGCCATGAAACTCTTGTGCGGGAGGGCGCCGCGGTTCATCGCGAGCTGCACCTGGTTGGCGCCGGCGCTGTCGGCCGCGGCGATGATGCGCTCGGCGACCTCCTCCGCGGTCCCGAGGGGCATCTGCGGGGCCTGCTCCTCGAGATCGGCCATCGTCACGTTGCGAAACTCGGAGCGGAGGTTGGCCGCCGCGCGCAGGTTTTCCGGGCGCACGTAATCGGTCGAGGCCATCGTCGAATAGCCTTCCTCGCGCTGGCGCTCGGTCTCGGTGAAGTTGCCGTGGCTGAATAGCGTCTGGTTGAAATAGAGAATGTGCGGGCCGTATTCCTTGAGCGCCTGGGCCTTGGAGTCGGCGACATAGGCGGTGATGCCGAGCGAGAGGTGATCGGGCGTGATGCGGTGCCCCGCCCCCGCCAGGCATTTCGCGTAGTAGCGGATGATGTCGTCGCGCAAGCCGCGGGCGCGTCCGAGGCCCGGCGTGATCGGCAGATTGTGCTTGCCGGCGAATTCGATCGACTCCTTGCTGCCGATCACCGGCACCCAGATCGGCGGATGCGGGCGCTGCACCGGGCGCGGCCACATCGCCACGTCGTGATAGGACCAGAACCGGCCCTCGTACGAGAACACATCTTCGGTCCAGGCGCGGGTGATGATGTCGTAGGCCTCGTCGAACCGGGCGCGCGACTCGCTGAGGGCGACGTTGTGCACCTGGTACTCGCGCGGGATGCCGCGGGCGAACCCCGAAATGAGGCGCCCCTTGGAGAGGCAGTCGATCATCGCCAGCTCCTCGGCGAGGCGCAGCGGCTCGTGCAGCGGCAACAGGTTGCCGTAGATCAGGAGCTTGAGGTTTTTGGTGCGCTGCGCCGCCGAGGCCGCCATCAGGTTCGGGCTGTTCATCAGCCCGTAGGGCGAGCAGTGGTGCTCGTTGAACCCGACCCCGTCATAGCCGCACTGGTCGAGCAGCTCCCAGGCGTCGAGATGCTCCTCGTAGGTGCGCATCGCGATGCCGGCGTCGAAATGCTCCTTCGACAGCGGGTAGGGGAGCTCCTGCCCGCCGTTTTTCAGGTGGTCGAGATTGGCGTCGTAAGCGAGCAGGTCGAAGACGAAAACCTTCATGGACTGACCTCACCGGGGAGTGTTTGCCGCGACCCGCGCCATCGCCGGGCCGAGAAGGGCGGTCGCGACCGCGGCGACGATCGCGAAGACGCAGGCGACGAGAAAGATGTGCGTCGGGACCCAGCCGGCCTTGAGCAGATAGCCGCCGAGGATCGGCGCGACGATGCCGCCGAGCCGGCCGATGCCGAGCGCCCAGCCGATCCCGCTCGCCCGCATCCGCGCCGGGTAGAGCTTGCCGCACGCGGCGTTGGCCCCGGTCTGGCTGCCGATGATCGTCATCCCGGACAGGAAGATCGTCACCAGCAGGATCGCGTAGGGGAGCGCGACGAGGGCGATCAGCGCGATGAAGATGGCGCCGACCGCGTAATTGGCGGCAAGCGAGCGCTCCGGCCCGTAGCGGTCGATCGCCACCCCGAGATAGAGCACCGCGAGGATCGCGCCCAATTCGCGGAGGCTCGAGGCAAAGACCGCGGTAGCCGGCGTCATGCCCATCAGGTGCAGCACCTCCGGCATCCAGAACACGAAGAGGAACAGGTTGAGGAGGCTGCAGAAGAAGATGATCCACATCAGCACGGTCTGCACCGCGTAGCCCTCGCCGAACAGCATCCGGACCGGGTTGCCGGCGGCGATATCGAGCCCGGCCGAGCTGGCGTCGGGCACGATGTCGAGCCGCGCCAGAAGAGCCTTCTGCCGCGGCGAGAGGCCGGATTTTCGCGCGAGGAAGCGCGGCGATTCCGGCAGCCACCCGGCGAGGATCGGCAGCATGCCGAGCGGGAACAGCCCGCCGAGCATAAAGATCGACTGCCAGCCATAGCCGAGATGCAGCATCAGCGCGACGATCTGGCCGCCCACGAAACCGCCGAGCGGCGCGCCGGTGAAAATCACCATGATCATCAGCGCCCGCCGCCGCGCCGGCGTGTAGTCGCCGGTCAGCGCCACCGTGCCAGCGAAGGCGCCGGCGATCCCGAGCCCGGTAAAGAAGCGCAGCAGGGCCAGGATCGGCAGGCTCGTGGCGAAGGCGGTGAGCAGCGAGGCGAGGCCGAACAGCGCGGTGCTGACCAGCAGCAGCGGGCGGCGCCCAAGCCGGTCGCCGAGCGGCCCGGCAACCAGCGCGCCGACCAGGATGCCGACATTCGACAGCGCGAAAGCGAAGGTGAAGGCCGGCCCCGGCATGTTCCAGGCATGGGTCAGCGGCGGCACCGCCCAGCCGATCGCGCCGATGTCGTAGCCGTCGCACATCTGGATCGCCGTGCACAATGCGACGACGCGGATCTGCAGCGTGCCGATCCGCTGGTTCTCCAGGGCCGTCTCGGTGGCCGATACCGCGATCTCAGCCATGTCCCCTCCCGGTGCATTTATCGTTTTGCGACAGCGATTGCATTTCCCGGCCCGCTGCGCAAGCCTCGACCGACACCGCGATTGAGGGAGCGCGCCGATGACGACGAGACCGCCGGCCGAAGTGGGCATGTCCCTCGACGAGGTCGACACCCCGGCGCTGATCGTCGATCTCGACGCGTTCGAGCGCAACCTGCGCCGCCTCGCCGACCGCATCGCCGGGACCGGGGTCAGGCTGCGCGCGCACGCCAAGACGCATAAATGCCCGGTCATCGCGCTGAAGCAGATCGAGCTGGGCGCGGTCGGCGTGTGCTGCCAGAAGGTCAGCGAAGCCGAGGCGATGGTCTATGGCGGGGTCAAGGACGTGCTCGTCACCAACGAGATCGTCGGCCGCCAGAAGCTGCGGCGGCTGATGGGGCTCGCCTCGATGGCGCGGATCGGCGTCTGCGCCGACGACCCGGCGCAACTCACGGATTTCGAGGCCGCCGCGGCGGAAGCCGGGACCGATCTCACGGTCTATGTCGAGGTCAACATGGGCGGCAACCGCTGCGGCGTCGAGCCGGGCGAGCCGGCGCTCGACCTCGCCCGCCGGATCATGGATTTGCCGCATCTCAAATTTGGCGGGCTCCAGGCCTATCACGGCTCGGCCCAGCATTTGCGGACCTGGGACGAGCGGCAGCAGGCGATCGCCGGCGCCGCCGAAAAAGCCGGGTCGACCCGCGACCTGCTGCAATCGAACGGCATCCCCTGCGACCAGATCACCGGCGCCGGCACCGGCACCTTCGAGTTCGAGGCGGGGAGCGGGGTCTATACCGAGCTGCAATGCGGCTCGTACATCTTCATGGACGCCGATTACGCCCGAAATCTCGACCGCGACGGCGCCCCGAGCCGCTCGTTCGAGCCGAGCCTCTTCGTCTGGGCGACGGTGATGAGCCGCCCCGCCACCGATCGCGCGATCGTCGATGCGGGGCTGAAGGCGCTCGGCTTCGACTCGGGCCCGCCGACCGTGTGGGACGAACCCGCGGCGGTCTACGAGCGCGCCTCCGACGAGCACGGCCGGCTCGGCATCTCGGCCCCGACCAACCGCCTCAACCTCGGCGACAAGGTGCGGCTGGTGCCGGGCCATTGCGACCCGACCGTCAACCTCTACGACTGGTATGTCGGCATCCGCGGCAACCGGGTCGAGACCGTCTGGCCGATCACCGCGCGGGGGGCGGTGTATTGACGATCACCCTCGCCACCGCGACGCCGGGCGGCGGGTTTCCGCTTTATGGCGGGGTCGTCGCCGAGGTGGTGAACGCGGCCGATCCGTCGCTCGGCGTCGAGTGCCGCAACACCAAGGGCTCGACCGAGAATGTGCCGCTGCTCGAGGCCGGGTCGGTCGATTTGGGGCTCGTCACCGGCGAGGTGGCGATCGAGCCATTCGCGCGCGGGTCGGGACTGAGCATCGCGGCGGCGATGTATTCGACCGCCGGGATGTTCGTCGTGCGCGGCGACAGCACGGCGCGGCGGATCGGCGACCTCAAGGGGCAGCCGGTCGCGTTCGGCGCGCGCGGCTCGGGGCTGGTGGTGCTGGCGCGCACCGTGCTCGACGGGGTCGGGCTCGATATCGAGCGGGATTTCGCCGCGATCTATCTCGACCGCGCCGGCGACGGGCCGGACATGGTGCTCGACGGACGGGCGGCGGCGCTGTGGGGCGGCGGGATCGGCTGGCCCGGTTTTGCCCGCGTCGCGGAGGCCGGCGGCCGCTTCATCGCGCCCGATGCCGGTGAGGTGGAGCGCATCCGCGCCAAGCACGCTTTTCTCAAGCCGCTGACCGTGCCGGCCGGCGCCTATCCGGGCCAGAACGCGGCGATCGCCTCGGTCGGCTCGTGGTCGTTCATCCTCGCGCGGCCGGGCTGGCCCGACGAGACCGGCTATCGCTTTGCCCGCGCCCTGCACCGGGGCGCCGGGCGGCTCGCGGAGAAGCTCGACCAGGCGCGCGAGACGACCGCGGCCAACACCGCCGCGGCCGCGCCGGACCCGGCGCTGATCCACCCCGGCGTCGCGCGGTTTCTCCGCGAGATCGGCGCGCTCTAGAACCGCGCGAACTCGCGCTCGACCTTGGCGAGGAAGCGGGCGGTGTCGGCGGAGGTTTTCGACTCGATGCCGTAGAGCGCCAGGAAACGCGTCTTGACGTGCCGGGTGCAAAGCCCGCGGATGCCGGTGTGGATGACGCCGCGGACGGGGTCCCGCAGCACCAGCTTGATCAGCCACCAGGGCGCGCCGTAGGTGGTGACGAGGCCGAGCTTTCTGAGGCGGTGCAGCCCCGGCTCGATCTTGCCGCCCGAGCGCAGGTGGAAGGCGACGCCGTTGACCCAGACCCGGTCGAAATACCCCTTGAGGATCGCCGGCATCCCGTACCACCAGACCGGAAAGCACAGCACCACCGCATCGGCCGCGCGCAGCCGCTCGACATGCCCTTCGACCGCCGAATAATCGGGGTTGGGGGTGTTGTGCGCGCGCCGCTCGGGCGCCGTCATCACCGGGTCGAAGCCCGAGGCGTAAAGGTCGCAATCGTCGACCTCGTGCCCGGCCTCGGCCAGCGCCGCGACCACGGCGCGGTGCAGCGCGGCGGCGAAGCTGTCGGACAGCGGATGGGCAAAGATCACCAGCACGCGCATTTTTGAACTCTGGGATTCCTGATCCCGCCGTAACGACTCATGCTAGCATCCGTCGGAGACACCGAGGGAGGAACGCCATGCGCGGGGTTGTGTTCACCGGCGACCGCCAGCTCGAGCTGATGAATTTTCCGGACCCGACGCCCGGCCCCGACGAAGTCGTCATCGAGATGAAGGCCTCGGGCATGTGCGGCAGCGACCTCCACCAGTACCGCCGCCCGAAAGCCGGCGGCGAGACCGGCGGGCTCGCGGCGCCGAGCGCGCCGACCATCGCCGGGCACGAGCCGTGCGGCGTCGTCGCCGCGGTCGGCACCGGAGTGAGCCCGGCGCTGGCCCAGGTGGGGCAGCGCGTCATGGTGCACCACTACAAGGGCTGCACCGTGTGCAACCACTGCCGCTCGGGCTGGTCGCAGCTGTGCCAGGAGGTGCCGGTCACGGTTTACGGCAATAACGGGCATGGCGGCCACGCGGCCTATATCAAGGTGCCGGCCTTTACCGTGGTGCCGCTTCCGGAGTCGCTGTCGTACACGACCGGCGCCGCGATCAGCTGCGGCACCGGCACCGCCTATGGCGCGCTCAGGCGCATCCGCCTTTCGGGCAACGACACGATCGCGATTTTCGGCCAGGGGCCGGTCGGGCTGTCGGCGACGCAGCTCGCCAAGGCGATGGGCGCGCGGGTGATCGCGCTCGATATCGGCGAGGAACGGCTCAACCGCGCCAAGGAGTTCGGCGCCGACGAGATCGTCAACCCGCGCTCCAACGACCCGGTCGGCGCGATCAAGGATTTGACGCACGGCTACGGCGCCGATTTCACGCTCGACACGTCGAGCCAGCCGGTCGGGCGCATCTCGGCGGTGCGCGCGACCAAGGTGTGGGGAACGACCTGCTTTGTCGGCGAGCGCAACGACGTGACGATCGATGTCAGCCCCGACATGCTCAGGAAGCAGCTGACGATCGTCGCCTCGTGGACCTTCTCGTCGATCGGCCAGGCCGAATG
The DNA here is from genome assembly GCA_036273175.1 of Allostellaceae bacterium. Lineage (GTDB taxonomy): Bacteria > Pseudomonadota > Alphaproteobacteria > ATCC43930 > CGMCC-115725 > DATARH01. Next base: position 4,818 of record DASUIE010000174.1, on the reverse strand, counting down.
CGCGCAGTTCGTCGCGGACCGCGGGGTCGATGTCGAGGCGCTGTTCACCCACCGCTGGAAGCTCGACCAGGCCGAAGAGGCCTACAAGCTGTTCGACACGCAGACGACCGGCAAGGGCGTGTTCCTGATGTAAGGCGCGATTGCCGGTCTTTGCTGAGAAGTATATACTTTATGTACATTGCATGACGCCGCGAGAGGTCATTCGAATTTTGGAGGAGGACGGGTGGCGACAAGTACGATCGAAGGGATCCCACCGCCAGTTCCGACACCCGAACAAGCCCGGACTCGTCACGATAGCGATGCATGGCAACCGTGATCTTAAGATCAGGGACCTTGTTTCGATCGAGCGGCAGAGTGGGTTGAAGTTGCGGAGGTGAGCAGTTGGATACGCGGTTTTACCGAGCGCTGATCGTTCAAGACGATGGAGAGGGTTCGGATGACGGCTACGGCGTCGTCTTCCCCGACCTGCCAGGGTGTACCAGCTTGGGCGAAACCGTAGAGCAGGCCTACGAGCATGCCTTCGAGGCGCTCGCGCTTCATATTGAAGGCATGGTCGAGGAGGGTATCCCGCTGCCGCAACCCTCACCGTTTACTGCGCCCTTGCCCGACTGGCTGGCCACAGCGGGGGGGACCGTGGAGCGGACCGTGCTGGTGCCGGTCAAGCCGCCGGGCCGAGCCGTCAGAATCAGCATTACGATGGACAAGGGTCTCCTGGACCGGCTGGACAACCTGGCCACCGCGAAGGGTGACACTCGATCAGGCTATATCGCCGAGGCGGTGAGGGAGCGCGTTGAGCGAGAGCGACTCGGCGTGGCCCGCCACAAGGTCAGGCCCACACAGGAACTTCCGTCACGGAGGCAATCATGAACGATGTGATGAATGTAAAGGGTTCGCCGACGGCGCAGACGCCGGGGATGCCAGGAGCCGACAGGCTGACGGCGCTGGCCTCGCGCTATGTCGATGTCGAGACGCTGCCGTGGAAGCCGACGCCCTGCGCCGGTATCGAGATGAAGATCCTGGTCGAGGACACGGCGACCGGGCTGTTGACCGCCCTCTTCCGCTGGCAGCCGGGAGCCGAGTTGACGCTTCATGAGCATGTCGAACTCGAGCAGACCTTTGTTCTTGAAGGAAGCCTCGTCGATGAGGAGGGCGAGGTGACGGCGGGAAACTACGTCTGGCGGCCAAAGGGCAACCGGCATCTGGCGCGGTCGCCCAACGGCGCATTGGTGCTGTCGATGTTTCTCAAGCCGAACATCTTTCTCGACGGGAAGAGCGAGGGCACTCAGCTGCGCTAGTTCCGACGTAGACGACGCCATAAAGTTGCCAATTTGTTCGGTTAAGTTGCGGCCATCGTCGCGGTGTCGGTGAGATGGTAACAAGTGGTCGCCTCCTCCTGTAATCCATGGCAGATACAGGAGGATAATAGGAGGTCCGCCTCCTGTAAAAAGAGCGGGAGGGACGATGCCGAGAAACAAGGTTTTCGCCAGCTTTGCCGACGCGGTCGCCGACATCCCCGACAATGCGACGATCGGGTTTGGCGGGTTCGCGGTGGTCGGGCAGCCGGTCAATCTCTATGGCGCGCTCGCCAAGCAAGGCGCCAAGGGCCTCACCTGCGTGTCGAATGGCACCCGCGGCGGCTCGACCCTGCCCGAGGACGCGCCGACCATGGAGTGGCTGATCGGCAACGATCAGGTCAAGAAGGTGGTCTGCTCGTTCACCGCGCCGACCCGCGCCTCGCAGAAGCTGGTCTTCAGCGAGTATTACGAGAGCGGCCGGATCGATGCCGAGCTGGTGCCGCAGGGCACGCTGGCGGAGCGAATGCGCGCCGCGGGGGCCGGCATCCCCGCCTTTTACACCCCGACGGCGGTCGGCACCGAGCTCGCCGAGGGGCGCGAGACCCGCGTTTTCAACGGCCGCGAATACCTGCTCGAAGAGGCGCTGCCGCTCGACTACGCCTTTATCCGGGCGTGGAAGGCCGACGAGGCGGGGAACCTCCTCTACCGGCGCTCGCAGCGCAACTTCAACCCGCTGATGGCGATGGCGGCCAAGGTGACGATCGTCGAGGTCGAGGAGCCGATCCTGCCGCGCGGCGCGATCGACCCCGACCAGGTCCACACGCCCGGTATCTTCGTCCACCGCCTGGTCAAGATACCGCCGGCGCCGGAAGGCTGGTGGCCGATGCGGCCGGCGGATATAGCGGCAAGGAGCGCGGCCCGATGAGCGACGCGAAAGGCCTTACCCGCCAGCAGATGTGCAACCGGCTGGCGATGGAATTCGGCGACGGCTGGGTGGTCAATCTCGGGATCGGCATCCCGACCCTGTGCTCCAACGCCGATTTCGGCGACCGCGAGATCATCTTCCACTCCGAGAACGGGGTGGTCGGCTACGGCCCGCTGACCCCGGCGGGACAGGAGGATTTGCACCTCGTCAATGCCGGCGGCCAGCACGTGACGCTGAACCCGAGCGCGGCGATCGTGCACCACGCCGACGCGTTCGGCATGATCCGCGGCGGCCGCATCGACGTGACCGTGCTCGGCGCCTATGAGGTCGCGGCGAACGGCGACTTCGCCAACTGGAAGATGGCCGGGCAGAAGGGCGGCGGCATCGGCGGCGCGATGGACCTCGCCGCTTGCGCGAAGCGCGTCTTCGTCGCGATGGAGCAGACGACGCGGCGGGGCGCGCCGCGCCTCGTCGAGCGCTGCGCGATCCCGGTGACCGCGAAGGGCGTCGTCAAGCTCGTCGTCACCAATTACGGCCTGTTCGAGATCACGCCGGAGGGGATGGCCTTGAAGGAGATCGCCCCCGGCGTCTCGGTCGACGAGGTCAAGGCGACGACCGGGTGCGAGCTGATCGCGCCAAGCGGCGTGCCGATTGTCAGGGGCTGCTAGCCTTTCAGCGTCATGTCCTCGTAGGGAGAGGTCCACGGGTAGCCGGGCATCAAGCCGATCATCGCCTCGCCGACCCGCGGTCCGGTCCCGGCGAGCCCGGCAAGCCACCAGAACGGCGCCGCGATGACCCGCTCGTGCACGATCTGCTGCATCTTGTGCAGCAGCGCCTCGCGCTTCGTGTGATCGAGTTCGGCTGCCTGCTGCTTGAACAGCGCGTCGAGGTCGTCGTAGTTGCCGTAGGCATAGGCGCCGCCCTTGACGACAAAGGCCTCCATCCGGGTCGCCGCGTTGCCGAAGGCAGCGCTGCCGCTGAGGATCAGGCCCTTGAACTTCTTGCCGGAATATCCCGCGTAGAAGGCCGCGCGCTCGACCGGCTGGAGGGTGCAGCGAATGCCGGCCTCGCGCAGGCCGTTGACGATGGCCTCGCCCACATCGGGGAACGCGGCGTCGCAGTAGAACGGGCCGGCGTCGATCCCGCCGGGATGGCCCGCCTCGGCGAGCAGCCGCTTTGCCTCCGCGACATCGAAGGCCGGCGCGGGCGGCTGCCAGTAGAACTCGAAATGGGGCGGCACGAACGCGTTCCCGGTCAGCTTGGAATAGCCGAAAGTGATCGCCTCGTTGATGTTTTTGCGGTCCATCGACAGGCTGACCGCGCGCCGCACGCGCACGTCGTGCCACACCGAGTTCGGGTCCCACTGCTCGGGGAAATAGACCCAGAACGGCGCGGTGTTGACCGCTTTGAGGGCGAGGCCCGGCGTGCGTTTCAGCTCCTGCGCCAGTTCGCCCGCGACCCAGTAGATGATGTCGAATTCGCCCTGCTTGAGCCCGGCCAGCCGCGTCGTGGCGTCTGGCACGCTTTTCATCACGATCCGCTTTACCGACGGCGTCTTGCGCCAGAAGCCGTCGAACGCCTCGAGCGTCAGCGCGACGCCGGGGTTGAACGAGACGAATTTGTAGGGTCCCGCCCCGACTGGCGCCGCCTTGAACCCGGCATCGCCGACCTTCTCGATGTATTTCTTCGGGACGACCCAGCCGGCGCCGGTCGCGCTCCCGTAGAAGGTCAGGAAGTCCGGCCACGGCTGCTTCAAGACAAAGCGTACGTGGCGCTCGTCGGGAGTCTCGATCCTGGCCAGGCGGTCCTTCATCATCTTGGCCGAGGTGCCGTGGTAGCGCTCGTAGGAGAACTGCACATCCTCGGGGGTGACCGGATCGCCGTTGTGGAATTTGAGGTTGGGACGCAGCATGAAATCGTAGCTGAGCCCGTCTTCCGACGCCTGCCAGGATTCCGCGAGGCTGGGCGCCAGCGCCTTGCCGGGCATCGGCTTCACCAGGGCATCGTGCAACGCATACAGCATCATGTACGGCGTGATGATCCCGGAGGTTTCGGCCGGGTCGAACCAGGTCGGGGCAAGCGAAACGTGAACTCCCCACGTCAGCTGCCCTGCCGGCGCGGCCGCGCGGGCCAAGTGGGGAAAGCCGCCGGAAAGGGCAAAAGCGGCGAGGGCGAGCGCCTCGCGCCGGGTGGGGGCGGAACGATTGCCGGCGGAATCGCGGCCGGCGCGGCGGATTGCGCGCATGTTTCCTCCTGTTCACGCTCCCGCTCTGGCGGCGGGAATTCGTCGGGAGATATTCGGCTTCGGCCAGATCGGGCGCAATGAGAATTGAGGCGGCCTCCCGCTGCGGGGTGGCGGCCCGCGCCAGGCGGTCGTAAGCTTGCCTCGTACCCGGAGGTCGCCCGATGCAGATGAACGCCGCCGTCTTTCGCAAGGTCTTGGAGCCGCTGACGATCGAGGCGGTCGATGTCGACAAGCCGGCGGGGCGCGAGGTGCTGGTGCGCACGGTCGCGACCGGGGTGTGCCACAGCGATTTGCACGTCGTCGACGGGCACGGGCGGTTTCCGCTCGACCGGCCGATCGTGCTGGGCCACGAG
>DASUIE010000173.1:0-5177 GCA_036273175.1 Allostellaceae bacterium | reverse complement strand
GTGCTGCCGGCCGGCGAAATGCCGCCGCCCGCCTACCAGAACGCGCCGATCGTCGCCGAGTATTTCCGCCATTGCGAAGAGGAAAAGCGGCGGCGGCGCGGCGAATTGCATCGTCTCGTCGGTGCGCCTGGCGAGATATTTCCGAACACCGCGCTGTTGTCGCGGCAGCCGCGGACGATGGCGGTGTGGCATCCGCGCGGACCGCACCAGACCGAATGCTGGCGCTGGTTTTTCGTCGACCGCGAGGCGCCGAGCGAGGTCAAGGAGTTCCTGCGCGACTATTACATCCGCTACTCCGGACCGGCCGGGATGACAGAGCAGGACGATATGGAAAACTGGAATTACGCCCACGCCGCGAGCCGCGGCACGATCGCGCGGCGCTACCCCTACAATTACGAGCAGGGGAGCGGCACCGCGGTCAACGGTTTCGAATATCAGGGGCTCAAGGTGCCGGGGCGGGTCATCGACATCACCGAGGTGCAGTCGAGCGAGGAGCCTGCGCGCAACTTCTACCGGCGCTGGGGCGAGTTCATGGCGGCGGGAAGCTGGGGCGACCTCGCGACGTGGCGGCATAACAACCGCGACGCGGCCGAATGAGCGAGCCGGTCAATGTCCGCGACCTGGCGCCCGGCACGCGGGTGGCGCTCGCCGACGGCGGCGAGGCCGAGATCGTCGACAACCCGGCCGACGGCGTGTGGGTGTTCGCGCGCTACCTGTCCTCGCCGCGCGATCCTGGGCTCGTCGGGCAGGAAGAGATGATTTTCGCCCAGGATGTGGTCGCCGTGCGGGGGTAGGGCGTCTACCGCGCCGCGCAGCGCGGGCCCTAGCCTACTCCACCACGATGCGCGGCGGCGCCTTGAGGGGCGCGTCGCTGCCGCTGACCTTCTGCCACAGCCGCTCGGCGATCTCGCGGAACAGGAGCGCGTAGGGGCTGCCGGGCTGCGAGACCGCGATCGGCCGGCCTTCGTCGGAGGTTTCGCGGATCGCGAGGTCGAGCGGCACTTCGCCGAGGAACTCGGTGTCGAGGCGGGCGGCCTCCTTGCGGGCGCCGCCGTGCGAGAAGATTTCGCTGCGCTCGCCGCAGTGCGGGCACAGGAAGTAGCTCATGTTTTCGACGATGCCGAGCACCGGCACATTGACCTTGTTGAACATGGTGAGGCCCCGCCGCGCGTCGATCAGGGCGATGTCCTGCGGGGTCGAGACGATGACGGCGCCGGCGAGCGCGACCTGCTGCGCCATCGTCAGCTGCGCGTCGCCGGTACCCGGCGGCATGTCGACGACCATGAGGTCGAGCTCGCCCCAATCGACGTCGCGCAGCATCTGCTGCAGCGCGCTCATCACCATCGGCCCGCGCCAGATCATCGCCGTGTCCTCGGGCACGAGAAACCCGATCGACATCACCTTGATCCCGTAATTCTCCATCGGCTTCAGAATCTTGCCGTCGGCCGAGGCGGTCGGCCGGCCGGATATCCCGAGCATCCGCGGCATCGACGGGCCGTAAATATCGGCGTCGAGCACTCCGACCCTGAGCCCGTTGGCGTGGAGGGCCAGCGCCAGATTGGCGGCGACGGTGGACTTGCCGACCCCGCCCTTGCCCGACGCGACGGCGACGATCGCCCTGCACCCGGGGACGAGACCGCCTTTCGCTTGCGGCTGTGCCGGCGGATGAGCATGCGCGTGCGGCGCCGGGCGCGGCGGGGCCTTCGCCTCGGCGGTCAGCATCGCGGTCACCGAGAGGACGCCGGGAAGCAGCTCGACGGCGGTCTCGGCGGCCTTGCGCAGCGGCTCGAGGCGGGCGGCGCGTTCCGGTTCGACCTCGATCGCGAAGCCGACATTGCCGTCGCGGATCACCATCCCGCTGATCATGCCGAGCGCGACGATGTCGCGGCCCCGGTCGGGGTCGTGAATTTGGCCGAGCGCGGCGAGAACCTCTCGTTCGGTGACCTCTGCCATGCCCTTCTCCGCCCGACCTTTGTTGAATTGACGGGATTTAAGCCTGCCCTTGTGGCTTGACAACCCGCGTGGCCGCGCCCTCTATCGCCGCCAAGCCGGCGAGCGGACCCTCGGAAGGGCAGAACCTCGATGATCTGGAAGAGTGAGGGCGGCGGTCCGTGGGGAACCGGACCCCGCGGCGGCGGCCGGGGACCTTGGGGCGGCGGAGGCGGCGGCAGTAATGGCGGCGGCCCCGGCGGTCCGCGCGGCTCCGGACCCACCCCGCCCAATCTCGAAGAGCTTTTGCGGCGCAGCCAAGACCGCCTCCGGGGCATGTTCCCGGGCGGGTTCCGTGCGGGCACCGGTGTGGCGATCGCGATCGTCGCGGTCGTCGTGCTGTGGCTGGTCAGCGGGTTCTACCGGGTGCTGCCCGACGAGGTCGGCGTCGTGCTCCGCTTCGGCGCCTACAATCGCACGACCCAGCCCGGGCTCAACTATCATCTGCCGGCGCCGATCGAGAGCGTCGAGACGCCCAGCGTGACCCGGCAAAACCGGATGGAGATCGGCTACCGCTCCGCCGAGGCGGGAACGGGGCGCGGGGGCGCGCGGCAGGTGCCGGAGGAAGCGCTGATGCTTACCGGCGACGAGAACATCGTCGACATCAATTTTTCGGTGCTGTGGGTCGTCAAGGACGCCCAGCATTTCCTGTTCAATATCCGCAACCCGCAAGGCACGGTGAAATCGGCCGCGGAAAGCGCCATGCGCGAAATCGTCGGCGAGACCCCGATCGCCTCGGCGCTCGCCGAGGGGCGCGGCAAGATAGAGACCGAAACCCAGCATCTGCTGCAGGCCACGCTGGATTCCTACGGCTCGGGCATCGAGATCACCCTCGTGCAGCTGCAAAAGGTCGATCCGCCCGACCCGGTCATCGAATCGTTCCGCGACGTGCAGCGCGCGCTGGCCGATCGCGCCCGTCTTCGCAACGAGGCCGAGGCCTACCGCAACGACATCCTGCCCAAGGCGCGCGGCCAGGCGGTGCAGATCCGCCAGGATGCCGAAGCCTACAAGGCCTCGATCGTCGCCCGCGCCACCGGCGACGCGCAGCGTTTCGACGAGATCTACAAGGCCTACAAGGTGGCGCAGGACGTGACCCTCCAGCGGCTGTATATCGAGACGCTGGAAGAAATCCTGAAGAACGCCAACAAGGTGATCCTCGACAAGTCGGCGGAGGGGAAGAGCGGCGTGCTGCCTTACCTGCCGCTGCCAAGCCTGCCGGCGTTCGGCTCGACGCATCCTCCGGCAAGCGCGCCGCCGGCCACGCCGCCTTCGTCTCCATCGACAAGCGGGCGCCGGCAATGAGCCGCCGCATCCTGATCGTCGTCGCCGTCCTGCTGGTGGCAGCCGGCATCCTGGTGGACAGCTCGCTGTTCATCGTCAGCCAGACCGAGCAGGCGCTGGTGCTGCAATTCGGCCAGCCGCGGCGCGTGATCCGCGACCCCGGCCTTTGGGTCAAGCGGCCGTTCGTGCAGAACGTCATCACCTACGACAAGCGGGTGCTGGATTTCGAGCCGCCGCACGAGGAGGTCATCGTCTCGGACCAGAAGCGTCTCGTCGTCGACAGCTATACCCGCTACCGGATCGACGATCCGCTGCTGTTCTATCAGACGGTCGGCACCGAAGAGGGCGTGCGAGGCCGGATTTCCGGCATCGTCAGCGCCAGCCTCCGCCGCGTCCTCGGCAACGTGACGCTCAGCGACGTGCTGTCGGAAAAGCGCGCGGCGATCATGCACCAGATCCGCGACGAGGTCGGCGCCGAGGCCAAGGGTTTCGGCATCACCGTCGTCGATGTGCGGCTGCGCCGCGCCGACCTGCCGCCGGAAAACAGCGAGGCGATCTACGCCCGGATGCAGTCGGAGCGCCACCAGCAGGCGTCGCAATATCGCGGCGAGGGCGCCGAGGCGGCGCAGACCGTGCGCGCTAATGCCGAACGCGAGCGCACCGTGATCCTCGCCGAAGCCAACCGCGACTCGCAAAAGCTGCGCGGCGAGGGCGACGCCGAGTCGATCAAGATCTACGCCGACGCCTTCGGCCAGGATAAGAGCTTCTTTGCCTTCTACCGCTCGATGGAGGCGTACAAAGATGCGCTGACCGGGCAGACCACGACGTTTGTGCTGTCGCCCGACAGCGCTTTCTTCCGCTATTTCGGCAATTGGTCCGGCGTCGCGCCGCAGCCGCAGGCGGGGGCCGCGAACCCGCCGGCGCCGCAGAACAGCCAATCCTCCTCGGCGCAGCCGATCGTGCCGCCCGCCACCGTTCCGGCGCCCGCGACGCGCTGATGCGGGATTTCGCTACGGCGGTCGCCCTCGTTCTGGTTATCGAGGGCGTGCTTTACGCGCTGTTGCCCGACGGGATGCGGCGCGTGGCGGCGCGCACCGCATCCGTGCCATCGCAGACGTTGCGGGGGGCCGGCCTCGCGGCGGCGTGCATCGGGGTCATGCTGGTGTGGGTGCTGCGGCATTGATGCCATCTGGCTTGCGCGCCGCTTCTACCGTAATCTCGCGGCTCGCCTTTTTTGTCGCCAAGGAGCCTTGAACGGTGCTGCTGCCTTCAATCCGCCTCGGGCGCTGCGTCCTGATCGTGCTCGCGAGCCTCGCGGCGGGTCTGCCGGCGAGCGCGCGGCCGGCGCCGGACAGCTTTGCCGACCTCGCCGCGAAACTGCTGCCGTCGGTCGTCAACATCTCGACGACGCAGACGGTCAAGCCGGAGGGGGGCAGCGGCGAGCATTCGCGGCCGGAGATGCCGCAATTTCCGCCCGGCTCGCCGTTCGAGGAGTTTTTCAAAAACTTCTTCGAGCATCAGGGCCAGGGAAGGGGCGGCAAGCCCCAGGCCGAGACGCGGCGCTCCACCTCGCTCGGCTCGGGCTTCATCATCGACGCCGGCGGCTATGTCGTCACCAACAACCACGTGATCAACGAGGCCGACGAGATCACCGTCATCCTCCACGACAACACGAACCTGAAGGCGACGCTGGTCGGGCGCGACACCAAGACCGATCTCGCCGTCCTGAAGATCAAGTCCGACAAGCCGCTGACGGCGGCCGAATGGGGCGACAGCGATGCCTCGCGGGTGGGCGACTGGGTGCTGGCGATCGGCAACCCGTTCGGGCTCGGCGGCACCGTCACCGCCGGCATTCTCTCGGCCCGGCAGCGCGACATCAATTCCGGCCCCTATGACGATTTCCTGCA
>DASUIE010000172.1:0-17642 GCA_036273175.1 Allostellaceae bacterium | reverse complement strand
ACCGGGCGCTGCCGTGGAGCGCGTTGCGCTACAACGAGCGGCTCGACGCGTACGAGATGAACCTCACTGACGACCAGCTGCGCACCGCGCCGGTTGCGTCGACCGGGTTTTACGATACCGGTGTCGTCGACCGCGGATGGGAAGACGACGTTCACAAACACTACCTGGCGGCGCCGTACTGGTAGTTGTTTATCGAGCGTCACCAGTAGCGGACGGGGCGGCTTCGGCCGCCCCGTTTCGTTGTGTCACTCGAGACCCATCGCCGCCGCGATCACTTCCGCGAAATGCCGAGTCTCGCGGGGCAGGTTCTGTTCGATCTGCTCCCGGCAGCTAAACCCGTCGGCCAACACCAGCGCATCGTCGTCCGTCGCGCGCAGCCGCGGCAGCAGCACCCGCTCGGCGGCGGCGAGCGAGACATCGTATTTTTCGGCCTCGAAGCCGAACGACCCGGCCATCCCGCAGCACCCCGAAGGCAGCGCCTCGACATCGAGGCCGAGCCGCTTCAGCACGCGCATCTCGGCCTCGGTCTTCAGCACCGCGTGGTGATGGCAGTGCCACTGGACGACCGCCTTGCCGCTCATCCGGGGCAGCGTAAAAGCCTCGCCCTCGCGGTCGATGAACTCGCTGAGCAGCCAGGTCTGCGAGGAAAGTATCTCGGCGATTGGATTGTCGGGAAACAGGTTCGGCAGCTCGTCGCGAAAAGCCGAGACGCAAGCCGGTTCGAGCCCGATGACCGGGACGCCGCGGAATATGTCCTCGTGCAGCGTGTCCATGATCTGGTGCAGCAAACTCTTGGCGCGGTCGAGCATGCCCCAATCGTAAAGCGGCCGGCCGCAGCACAGGGGACGGCCGGGAATTTCGACCTGATACCCCGCGGCCTCGAGCACCCGCGTCGCGGCGATCGCCGTCCGCGGCCGGAAGTAGTTATTGAACGTGTCCGGGAACAGGATCACCCGCCGCTCGCTGAGCGGCGAGGGGCCGCGCGCGCGGAACCAGTCGGTGAAGCTCTGCTCGGCGAAGGCCGGCATCCGCCGCTCGGGCGCGATACCGCCGATCCATTTGGCGATTCCGGTCTTCGCGAGGGTGTTGGCGAGGCGCGGCATGTGGCTGGCCACTCGCGCCCAGCGGTGGATCAGCCCCATCGAATAGGCGGCGCGCGGGCGCAGCCGCCTTGCATAATAGCGCGAGCGAAATTCCGCCTTATAGGTCGCCATGTCGACATTGACCGGGCAATCGCCCTTGCATCCCTTGCAGGCGAGGCAGAGGTCGAGCGCTTCCTCGACCGCGTCGTTTCGCCAGCTCTTCGTGATCGCGCCGCCATGCATCATCTCGAACAGCAGGCGGGCGCGGCCGCGCGTCGAGTGCCTTTCCTCGCGCGTCACCATATAGCTCGGGCACATCACCTCGCCGCTCTCGCTGTGGTGGCGGCACTTGCCGATGCCGACGCAGCGCAACGCCGCATGGGCAAAGCTGCCGTGATCCTGCTTGTAGGCGAAATGGCCCTCGATCTTGGGCGGGTGATAGTCCGGGCCGAGCCGCAGGTTCGAGGTCAGCGGATAGGGGTCGACGATCTTGTGTGGGTTCATCCGCCCGTGCGGGTCCCAGATCGCCTTGAACTCGGAAAACGCCTCGACCAGCTCGGGGCCGTACATTTTCGGCAGCAGCTCGGCGCGCGACTGGCCGTCGCCGTGCTCGCCCGACAGCGAGCCGCCATAGGACACGACAAGATCGGCCGCCTCGTCCATGAACCGCCGCCATTTGGCGATGCCGTCGCGGGTGCGCAGCCCGAAATCGATGCGGCAATGGATGCAGCCGTCGCCGAAATGCCCGTAGAGCGTCGAGTCGTATTCGTATTTGTCGAAGAGGGCGCGCAGGCTGCGGCAGTAGTCGCCGACCTTTTCCGGCGCCACTGCCGAATCCTCCCAGCCCTCCCAGGCCTCCGGGTGGTGCGGCACAAAGGCGGTGCTGCCGAGCCCCGCCTGGCGGGCCTTCCAGATCTTATCCTGGTCCTCTCGCGACTTGCAGATCTTGATCGCCGGCGGATGCGGCCACCCGGCGAAATCGCGCTTCAGCGCCTCGGCCTTCTCCGCCGCCTCGTCCTCGCTGTCGCCGCCGAACTCGGCGATCAGCCAGCCCTTCCCCTCGGGCAGGACGGCGACCTGGCTCATGTCCTTGTGCTTTTCCTTCATGAACTCGATCAGCTTGTCGTCGATCGCTTCGAGGGCGATGCAGCCGCGCTCGCGGACAAAGACGGCGGCGTCGCCGGCCTCGTAAATGTCGGCGAAACCCATCACCATGACCGCGCGTTTTGGCGGGCTCGGCACCAGCCGCAGCGTCGCGCCGAGGATCGCGACACAGGTGCCCTCGCTGCCGACCAGCGCGCGGGCGACGTGAAAGCCGTTTTCCGGCAGCAGGTTGTCGAGGTTGTAGCCGGATACGCGGCGCGGGATTTTCGGATAGCGCTGGCGGATCAGCTCGGCATAGCGGCGCTGCAGCGCGTCGAGCCGCCGGTAGATATCGCCGCGCCGGCCGTCCTCGGCGACGATGCGGGCGAGTTCCTCGGGGCTCGTCGGTCCGACCGTCAGCCTCAGCCCGTCATAGGTCAGGATGTCGAGCGACTCGACATTGTCCGCGGTGCGCCCGGCCATCACCGAATGCACGCCGCAGGAATTGTTGCCGAGCATCCCGCCCAGCGTGTTGTGGTCGTGCGTCGAGGGGTCCGGGCCAAAGGTCAAATGGTGCCGCTCGGCGGCGTCGCGCAGATCGTCGAGCACGCACCCCGGCTCGACCGTCGCCTGCCGACCCTCAGGATTGAGCGCGATGATGCGGTTCAAATATTTCGAATAATCGACGACCACCGCGACATTGCAGGTCTGCCCGGCAAGGCTGGTGCCGCCGCCGCGCGACAGCAACGGCGCGCCGTGCAGTCGGCAGGCCGACACCGCGGCGATCACGTCGTCGACCGTCTTTGGGATCACGACGCCGATCGGCACCTGGCGGTAGTTCGACGCATCGGTCGAATAGAGCGCCCGGCTGCCGTCGTCGAACCGCACCTCGCCTTCGACCGTCGTCCGCAGATCGCGTTCGAGCTCGGCCACCGTCTCGCGCGACAGCGGCGGATCGGCCTCGCGCGGGTCGAAACCGGCGGTCTCGGATCGCGGCCTTGCGGATACTTCATCGATGGCGGCCATGCGATCCTCACGTGTGAAAGCGACGTTTTGCTAACCCGCCCCGCCGAGCCATCGTTCCGGGGTGGAACGTGGCGCCGCGCCGGCCTGTTGTCGTGACATGAAACTCACCGACAGACGGCTCGCCCTGTTCGCCACCGGGTTGGCGCTCGGCCTCACGCTGCCCAGGCGCCGGCGCCGGGCGCCGCGCGCGATTGTCTCTCCGGCGATCGTCGGGGGCACGCCGCGCCGGCATTTCTATCGCGGCTACCGGCTCGACCGCGCGCTGACGATCGCCGATCTGCGCGCGATGGCGCATCGCCGGCTGCCGCGCTTCGCGCTCGAATACCTCGAAGGCGGCGCCGAGGACGAGGCGACGCTGGCGCGCAATCTCGCGGCGCTGGCGCAATGGCGTTTTCGTCACCGCTCGTTTGTCGACGTGTCGCGGGTCGATCTGTCGGCGACGCTGTTCGGGCGGCGCATGGCGATGCCGTTGGCGGTCGCCCCGACCGGGCTCAACGGGTTGTTCTGGCCGCATGCCGACCTTCACCTCGCCGAGGCGGCGGCCAAGGCCGGCATCCCGTTCGCGCAGAGCACGATGTCGAACGAGGCGATGGAGGCGGTGGCGCGGGTCCCGGGGTTGCGCTTCTGGTGGCAGCTCTACGTGTTTGGCCCGCCGCAAATCCGCGATGCGCTGATCGACCGCGCCGCCAAGGCCGGGTGCGAGGCGCTGATCGTCACCACCGACGCCCAGATCTACGGCAACCGCGAATGGGCATCGCGCACCCGGGCCGCTTCCAACGTGCCCAATCTCGCCTCCCTCTTCGACATGCTGCGCCACCCCGCCTGGCTCGCCGAGGGGATCGCGACACATGGCATGCCGCGCTTCGAGAACGTGATCGCCTTCGTACCGCCCGAGCGGCGCGGGTTTTTCGATAGCGCCCAATGGATCCGTGGGCAGATGGACCGGGCCCTGTCGTGGCAGACGATCGAGCAGATCCGTCGGCGCTGGCCGCGCAAGCTGATCGTCAAGGGCCTTCTCGACATCGACGACATCGTCAAGGCGGCGGAGATCGGCGCCGACGCGGTGGCGATCTCCAATCATGGCGGCCGCCAGCTCGATTGGGCGGTGGCGCCGCTCGACCTGTTGCCGCAGGCGCGCGAGGCGGTCGGCGACCGGATCGCGCTGATCGTCGATGGCGGGATGCGGCGCGGCATGGATGTGGTGAAGGCGATGGCGCTCGGCGCCGACGCGGTGTTTGTCGGGCGCGCGCCGCTTTACGGCGTGGCGGCCGGCGGACGGGCCGGGGTCGAACGCGCGCTGGCGATCTTGCGCGGAGAGCTGGAGCGCGATCTTGGGCTGCTCGGGGTGCCGGCGATCGCCGGGCTCGACGGCAGCCTGCTGTCAGCGCCCGTTGCCGTTGCGCCGGGCGAGCACCGCCGCCGCGCCTAGTCCGACCGCGAGCGCCGCGATGCCGGCCCCGATGGCGCCGCGGTTCCGGGTCAGCGGCAACTGCGAGCAGGTCTCGCTCGCCTGCTTGTCGAACCGGCCATGCGCGCCGAAATCCCCGGGCAGCGGCGTGAACAGATTGTCGGGCGCGTTGGGATCGGCCGGCTCGCGCGACATCTGCGACTCGTAGCCGTAGCGCGCGAGGTAGTGGTCGAGCCAGCCCGGCACCAGCCGCTGGGCCAGGATCGCCCGCACCGAGGGCCAGCCGACCCAAACCTCGCGGCGCCCCGAATGCGCCGCAAAATAGATTGCCCGCGCCGCGACCTCGGGCTGGAAGATCGGCGGTACCGGCTGCGGCCGCCAGCCGGTCTTGTTGCGCGCCCAGGTGAATTGCGGCGTGTTGAGCGCCGGCATCTGCACCATCGTCAGCGCCACGTTGCAGCGGTCGTGTATCAACTCGCAGCGCAGCGAGTCGGTAAACCCGCGGATCGCGAATTTCGCGGCGCAATAGGGCGCCTGGAGGGGGATCGCACGATACGCCAGCGCCGAGCCGACCTGCACGATCGCACCCCTGTTGCGCGTCCGCATCAGCTTGAGTGCCGCCAAGGTGCCGTGAACGCAGCCGAGATAGGTCACCTCGGTGGCGCGGCGGAACTCCTCGGGCGTGGTCTTCTCGACCGGGGCGAAAACCGTCGCCATCGCCACGTTGACCCACACGTCGATCGGGCCGAAGCGTTCCTCGACCTGGGCGGCGGCGTCCTCGATCGCGTCCGCGTCGGCGACATCGGCCGGGATCGCGATGGCGCTGCCGCCGAGCGCGCGGCACTCCTCGGCGGCGGCGTTGAGCCCGTCGGTGCGGCGGGCGATCAGCCCGAGCCGGGCGCCATGCGCGGCGAATTCGCGGGCCGTCGCGCGTCCGACACCCGCCGAGGCGCCGGTGATGACGACCGTCTCGGCCGCTCGGCGGGTCATACCAGCTCGCGGATCACATCCGAGGCGATGGTTCGCGCGATGCGGCCGCGGTCGGGCGTGCCGCGCGCCAGGCTTTCGGCGAGATGGGTCATCTGGCGCAGCGTCGCCTTCGGTGGCATCGGCGGCTCGTTGGGGTCGACGACGGCCTCGATCAGCACCGGTCCGGGCGTTGCCAGCGCCGCCTTTAGCGTCTCGCCGCATTTCGCCGGGTCCTCGATGCTGTAGCCCTGCGCACCGCAGGCCCGCGCCACCCCGACAAAGTCGATCGGTTGCAGGTCGCAGCCGAACTCAGGATTGCCGAGGAAGACCATCTGCTCCCATTTGATTTGGCCCAGCGAGTTGTTCTTGATGACGATGATTTTCACGTTGAGGTTGTATTTGACGCAGGTCGCCAGCTCGCCCATCAGCATCGTCAGCCCGCCGTCGCCGACAAAGGCAATCACTTGCCGCTCGGGATAGGCAACCGCCGCGGCGACCGCATAGGGCAGGCCGCAAGCCATCGTCGCGAGGTTGCCCGAGCACGAAAACATCATGTCGCCGCGCATATCGACATGGCGCGCGGCCCAGGTCGTGATCGTGCCGGAATCGGTCGCGACGATCGCGTCGTCGTGCAGCAGCTTGTTCAGCTCGTGCGCGACGACCTGCGGCTTCATCGGCATGTCGGTGCGGGTGCCGCGCTCGTGCATCGTCGCCCGCCACTCGGTCATCTCCGCCTGCAGCCCTTCGAGGAACTTGCGGTCCTCCTTGCGGGTCAGCATCGGCGCCAGCATCCGCAACACCGCGCGGCTGTCGCCGACCAGCGGCGCCTCGACCGGATAGCGCAGCCCGATGCGCTTCGGGTCCAGCTCGATCTGCACCGCGCGGGCGTTCCCCGGCTTCGGGTAGAATTCGATATAGGGGAATGAGCTGCCGACGATCAGCAGCGTGTCGCAACTTTCGAGCGCCTCCTGCCCGGCCTTGGTGCCGAGCAGCCCGACGCCGCCGACCGAATGGGCGTGGTCGTCGGCGAGCGCGCCCTTGCCGAGCAGCGGCTTGGCGACCGGCGCGGCGAGCAAATCGGCGATCTGGGCCAGCTCGCGGCTCGCGCCGAGCGCGCCGCGCCCGGCGAGGATCGTCACCTTGCTGCCGGCGTTGAGCACCTCGGCGGCCCTGCGCAGATAGGCCTCGCCCGGAACATGCGCGCTTTCCGCCATCACCAGGGACACGTGGTTCGGAATGTTGCGCTCCGAGCGGAAATCGGCGCTGCACGGCATCGACTGCATATCGACCGGCATCGTCACGTGGGCGACGCCGCGATAGGCCATCGCCGTGCGGCAGGCGAGCTCGGTCACGTTGCGCGTATGCGCCGGGCCCATGATCCGCGCGTTATAGACCGCGACATCGACATACAACTTGTCGAGCTCGACATCCTGCTGGGTATGCGTCGCGATGAGGTCGTGGAACTGCAACCCGGTGATCGCCACCACCGGGACGCCGTCGAGCTTGGCGTCGTACAGCCCGTTCAGAAGGTGGATACCGCCGGGGCCGGATGTCGCCAGGCAGCAGCCGAGCTTGCCGGTCCATTTGGCGTAGGCGCAGGCCATAAAGGCCGCCGCCTCCTCGTGCCGCACCTGCACGAAGCGGATCTTGTCCTGCCGGTTGCGCAGCGATTCGATGATGCCGTTGATCCCGTCTCCGGGCAGTCCGAACATCACGCCGACGCCGAAATCGATCAGAGTATCTATAAGGATATCGGCGGCAGTCGGCGTGGCCATGGTTCGGCTCCTGAACGTGGGGGTCTAGGCTGGAAACGCAGCGCCGACGCCGCTGTTCCAGAGGGACGTTTCCGGGCACCCACCGTTCTATTGCGGTGACTTTCGCCGGAGGGCGTTATTCCCGACGATGTCGGCCATCGCGATTATCTGCTGCTGCCCGACGACGAGGACGAGCGTCCGGAGCCGGCATCGCGCGACCGCGACGAGCCCGAGGCAAAGCCGCCGCCCGATCCCGCCGGCGATGCGCGCCGCCGCCGGAACCGATGGATCGCCGCGGCTGTCGTCGGTGCGATCCTACTGGTCGCGGCCGTCATCTTAGCTTGGTACTGGTTCACCACGCTGCGCTGGCTCGAATCGACCGACGACGCCTACACCCAGGCCGACGCGGTGGTGATCGCCCCCAAGGTCGCCGGATATGTCGTCGATCTTCTGGTGACCGACAACCAGCGGGTGACGTCCGGCGAAACGCTGCTGCGGATCGATCCGCGCGACTACCGGGCCGCGCTCGACCAGGCCCAGGCCGATGTCGCCGCCGCAGAGGCGGATATCCGCAATATCGACGCGCAGCTGACCCAGCAGCAATCGGCGATAAGCCAGGCCAACGCCGACATCGCCTCGGCCCGGGCCGCGCTGACCTTTTCGCGGCAGGATTACGCGCGTTATGCCGATCTCGCCAAATCCGGCGTCGGCACCGTGCAGCGCGCGCAGCAGGCGCAATCGGATTTGCGCGGCAAGCAGGCCGCGCTCAGCCACAACCAAGCCGTCCTGACCGCGGCGACGCAGCAGCTCGCCGTGTTGCGCACCCAGCGCGACAAATCCGAAGCCGCCCTTCAGCGCAGCCATGCCGGGCTTGCCCAGGCTCGGCTCAACCTCGGCTACGCGACGATAAAATCGCCGGTCGACGGCGCGGTCGGCGACCGCTCGGTGCAGCAGGGGCAATACGTGCAGGCTGGCGACCGGCTGATGTCGATCGTGCCGATGGGGCGGGCGATCTATGTCGTCGCCAACTTCAAGGAGACCGAGATCGAGCGCATGTTCCGCGGGGAGTCCGCCGATCTGGAGATCGACACCTTTCCCGGCGTGCATTTCAAGGGCACGGTCGACAGCCTCGCCCCCGGGAGCGGCGCGCAATTCGCGCTCCTTCCGCCTGAAAACGCGACCGGCAACTTCACCAAGATCGTGCAGCGCGTGCCGGTCAAGATCACGATCCACGATGTCCCGCCCGACCGGCTCGACCAGCTCCGTCCCGGCCTGTCGGTGACCGCGACGGTCGATCTGCGCACCGAGCCGTCGAGCGGCGACCGATACACGTTGGCCGCGCCGGCACGCTGATGCCCGCGCGCGAGCGCCAGCCCACCACCCGGGACTGGATCGCCGTGTTCGGCGCCATCCTCGGCGCCTTCATGGCGGTGCTGGACATCCAGATCACCAATGCCTCGCTCAAGGAGATTCAGGGTGGGCTCGCCGCGTCGCTCGACGAGGGGAGCTGGATCTCGACCGCCTATCTCGCCGCCGAGATCGTCACGATCCCGCTGACCGCGTGGTTCGCCGATGTGTTTTCGACCCGCAACTACCTGATCGCGAACTGCATCGCCTTCCTGGCCTTCTCGATGCTGTGCGGGCTGTCGACCAGCCTGACGATGATGGTGATCTGCCGCGCCGGGCAAGGCTTCACCGGCGGCGTCTTCATCCCCACCGCGATGACGATCGTCTTGCGCTGTCTGCCGCTGTCGAAACGGCCGGTCGGCCTCGCCCTGTTCGGGATCACCGCGACCTTCGCGCCGGCGATCGGGCCGACGGTCGGCGGCTGGCTGACCGACACCTACTCGTGGCACTGGATTTTCTACATAAACCTGCTCCCGGGCGCCCTGCTGGTCTGGACCATCGGCTACGGGCTCAAGCGCGAACCGATGCATCTCGACCGGCTCCGGGGCGGGGATTGGCCGGGGATCGTCTGCATGGCGATCGGGCTCGGCTCGCTGATCACCGTGCTCGAAGAGGGTCAGCGCAAGGACTGGTTCGGCAATCCGATGATCCGCGACCTCGCGATCGCCGCGGCGGTGTTCATCCCGGCCTTTATCGTCCTCGAGCTGCTGCACAAGCGGCCCTTCATCGACCTGCGGCTGTGGAAGCAGCCGGGTTTCGCCAGCGCCTCGATGATGGGGTTCGGGATGGGGCTCGGGCTCTACGGCACGGTCTATCTGCTGCCGGTCTATCTTGCCCAGATTCAAGGCTACAACGCCTTGCAGATCGGCGAGGTGGTGATGTGGCAGGGGTTGCCGCAGCTTGCGATCTTTCCGATCGTGCCGCTGGCGATGCGCTATCTCGACGCGCGTGTCATCGTCGGGTTCGGGCTGGTGCTGTTCGCGGCGAGCTGCTTTATGAATTCGTACCTGACGCATGACTGGGCGATCCAGCAGCTGCGCTGGACGCAACTCGTGCGCGCCGCCGGCCAACCCTTCATCATCACCCCGCTCTCCTCGCTCGCCGCCGGGTCGCTGCCGGCGCGCGAGCAGGGCGCCGGCTCGGCGATCTTCAACATCATGCGCAATCTCGGCGGCTCGTTCGGCATTGCCGTGCTGTCGACCTTTGTGACGATCCGCGAGCACTTCCACTTCTCGATCGTCGGCGACCGGCTGACCCAGAACAGCCTGCGCACGGCCGAGCTGGTCGGGCAGTTCACCAAGGCGCTGGCGCGCAAAACCCCCGACGGGCCGGCCGTCACCCATGCCCGCGCCTTGGCGGAAATGGCCGCGACGGTGCGCATCGAGGCCTTTGTCATGGCCTATTCCGATTGTTTCTTCGTCGTCGGCGTTTCGCTGCTGCTGTGCGTGCTGTTGCTTTTCATCGTACCCAAGCCGGTAACGGAAAATAAAGCATAAGGAAATAACCCGTCCTAAACTATACGAGAAACGTATAAAATTTTAACTTCGTTTATCCTTGCTTGAAACAACCACTCGTCGATATCCCTACACCGTCAAGTTTAGGTCAAATACCAGCGACCGATACTTGCGGACCAGGCGAGAGGGAGACGATGGGCGAATTTGCTTTCGAGACGGTGATCGACGAAATCTGCGGGCTGCGGTGGGAAAGCCTCGATGCCGGCGAGATGATCCAGGTCGCCAAGGCCTATTACTATTTCTCGGTCCAGTTCCGCGAAAACCTCGAAATCGCCTGCCAGATCCGCCCCGAGGACGCGCTGTTGACAAAGCTGCGCGAGGGCGAATGCGACACCGACAACCTGTCGCCGTTTCCCGGGGTCTGCGCGCCGGGCGAGCGGCTCGACCATGACGAGTTCATGCGGCGCCTGCTGACGTTCCAGCGGGTCGAGCGCGACAGCGCGCTCACCGCGCTCGGCGAGGATTACCTCGCCCGGACGCGCGATCTCGACGACGTCACCCGCGCCACCAGCATCGCCAGCTACGAGGATGGCGGGCTCAGCCGTGTGTTCGATGCGATCCTGCGGGCCCGCGACTGGTACGGCGCCGGCCCGCGCGCGTTCAAGTTCTTTCTCGAGGAGCATATCCGCTTCGACACCGACGACGAGGGCGGGCACGGCGCGCTGAGCCGCCACCTGCCCGTCACCGACGCGATCCTGCCCCTGTGGACCGCGTTTCGCGACCTCTTGGTGATGGCGGCGCCACGGCTCGTTCAGGCCCCAACCCGGCGCGCCCCAATCCGCGAGCTGATGCCCGAGGCGGCCGATTAAACAAACCGCTCAACCCTAATTTAATCGGCGGGGGCCTAATTTAATCGCCGTCGTGAGGATCGGCGGATACAGCCAGAGCGGGGGGCTTCAGGTGCGGAACGAAACGATCGCGATTCACGGCGGCTTTGATGCCGATCCGACGACCAAGGCGGTCGCCGTGCCGATCTATCAGACTGCCGCCTACGCCTTCGACAGCGCCGAGCATGGCGCCGCCCTGTTCAACCTCGAAGCGGCCGGCTTCCGCTACACGCGCATCAACAACCCGACCACCGACGTGCTCGATCGCCGCGTCGCCGAGCTCGAAGGCGGCGTCGCGGCGATGAGCGTTGCGTCGGGCCAGGCGGCGCTGCACTACGCGCTGATCAACCTGACCCGGATGGGCAAGAACATTGTTACCGTGCCGCAGCTCTACGGAACCACGCACACGCTGTTCGGCCACCTGTTTCCGAGCATCGGGGTCGCGGTCCGCTTCGCCAAGTCGGACGACCCGGCCGATATCGACGCGCTGATCGACGCCGACACCTGCGCCGTCTTTTGCGAGAGTGTCGGCAACCCGGCCGGCAATATCTGCGACATCGAGGCGCTCGCCGCAGTCGCGCACAAGCATGGGGTCCCGCTCGTCGTCGACAACACGGTCGCGACGCCGATTCTTTTGCGGCCGATCGAGTACGGCGCCGACATCGTTGTCCATTCGCTGACCAAGTTCATGGGCGGGCACGGCACGACGCTCGGCGGCTCGATCGTCGACAGCGGCAAGTTCCCGTGGGCGGCGCATGCCGACCGCTTCCCGATGTTTTCGGAGCCCGACCCGTCCTATCACGGGCTCAGCTATACCGGGCATTTCGGCCCGGCCGCCTATCTGGCGCGCTGCCGCAGCGTCTATCAGCGCACGACCGGCGCGGTGCTCGCGCCGATGAGCGCGTTCCTCTTGCTGCAAGGCATCGAGACGATCGCGCTCCGGATCGAGCGGCACGTCGAGAATGCCCGCCGCGTCGCCGAATTTCTCAAAGGCGACAAGCGGGTCGCCTGGGTCAATTACGCCGGCTTCCGGGACAGCCCCTATCACGCGCTGGCGCAGAAATATCTCGGCGGCAAAGCGTGCTCGCTCCTGACCTTCGGCACCGCCGGCGGGTATGAGGGCAGCACCCGCTTCTACGACGCACTCAAGCTCGTCAAGCGGCTGGTCAATCTCGGCGACGCCAAGTCGCTCGCCTGCCACCCGGCTTCGACGACGCACCGGCAGATGCCGCCGGCCGAGCAGCGCAAGGCCGGGGTCCTGCCCGAGACGGTGCGGATGAGCGTCGGCATCGAGCATATCGACGACATCGTCGCCGATCTCGATCAGGCGCTCGATCACGCGGTCGGCGGCGGCTCATTGATGGCCGCCGAATAGACCATGCCGGTGCGTCCGCATGGCGGCCCGATCTCGATCGGGCTCGTCAACAACATGCCCGACACGGCGCTCAAAAGCACGGAGCGGCAGTTCCGCGAGCTGATCGCCGACGGGGCGGGACGGCGCACCGTGCGGGTCCGGGTGTTTTCGTTCCCGGCCGTGTCGCGTTCCGACCGGGGCCGGGACTATGTCCGCGAGAACCACGAGGATATCGAGGCGCTGTGGGGCGCCGAGCTCGACGGGCTGATCGTCACCGGGGCCGAGCCGCGCGCCGAGAACCTGTCCGACGAGCCCTATTGGCCGCATCTGACCCGGCTGGTCGACTGGGCGGCGGCGCATACGAGCGCGAGCCTCTGGTCGTGCCTTGCCGGCCATGCGGCGGTGCATTACCTCGATGGGATCGCGCGGCGGCCGCGCGGCGCCAAGCTGTCCGGCGTGTTCGCCTGCGGCCGGGTCGTCGACCACCCGATCGTCTCCGGCGGGGCGGCGTGCTGGATGACCCCGCATTCGCGCTACAACGAATTGCCTGAACACGCCTTGGCGGCGCATGGCTATCGCATCCTGTCGCGCTCGCCCGAGGCCGGCGCCGACATCTTCGTCAAGCGCGAGAACAGCCTCTTCGTCTTTTTGCAAGGCCACCCGGAATACGACGCCGGCGCGCTGCTGCGCGAATATCGGCGCGATGTCGGCCGCTTTCTCGGCGGCGAGCGCGACGACTACCCCGACATGCCCGAGGGCTATTTCGACGCCGCGACGATCGAGGCGATGCTCGAATTCCGCGACGAGGGGCTGCGCCGCCGCGATGCCGAGATGATGCCGAGCTTTCAGATGCTGCTGGCGCAGCAGGCGGTCTCCGATCCGTGGCGCCCGGCGGCGGTCCGCCTCTTCGCCAACTGGATTTCCTACCTCGCCGACCGGCGGCCTACCCGCCCGGGCTGGGCTGCCCCGCGGCGGGCCGCGCCCAAACGGGAGCTCGCCTATGGCTGACGGCGATCGCCTCGCGCCGGCGCGCGACACGCTCGCGCCGCCGTGCCCGGCGCTGTTCCCGCCGCGTGAGGAGCGCGAGCGCCGCGAGGAGCTCCTGACCCAGGCGCTTTTCGAGACCGGCGCGCGGGTCGCCGAGGGCGCGGTCGCGCCGACTCTCGACCTCGCCGTCTTCCGCGACGAGCTTGCGGCGTTCGATTTCTCCGCGCCGATGCCGGTGATGTGCTGGGTCGTCGATCAGATGGAGCGCGGGGTCACCCACACGACTCACCCGCGCTATTTCGGCCTGTTCAACCCGGCGCCGAGCTTTCCGGCGCAATGCGCCGACCGCATCGCCGCCGCCTTCAACCCGCAGCTGGCGACCGCGACCACGTCGCCGGCCGCGGTCGAGATCGAGACGCATACGATCCGCGCCGTCGCCCGCCGCGCCGGCCTTCCGGAAGGATCGGCCGGGCATTTCACGACCGGCGGCGCCGAGGCCAACTACACGGCGCTGCTCTGCGCGCTGACCCGGGCCGAGCCGGGTTTCGCGGCCAAGGGCGCTCGCGCCTTTGCCGGCGAGCCGGTGTTCTATGTGTCGCGCGAAAGCCACCTCGCCTGGTTCAAGATCGCGCATCAGGCCGGCATCGGCCGCAACGCGGTGCACCTGATCGCCACCGACGGCACGGGACGGATGGACACGGGGGCGCTGGCCGACGCGATCGGCGACGACCGCGCCGCCGGCCGCGTTCCGGCGATGGTCGTCGCCACCGCCGGGACCACCAATGCCGGGATGGTCGATCCGCTCGGCCGCTGCGCCGCGATCGCGCGGATGGCCGGGATGTGGCTGCATGTCGACGCCGCGTGGGGCGGTGCGGCGATCGCCTCCGCCGCGATGCGCGACGCGCTCGCCGGCATTGAGCTCGCCGATTCGGTCACGATGGACGCGCATAAATGGTTCGCGACGACGATGGGCTGCGGGATGTTCCTGACCCGGCATCCGGACGCGCTCGCCGCGACCTTCCAGATCGCGACGAGCTACATGCCGCCGAACCGCGGCGGCGTAGACCCCTATGCCAATTCGCTGCAATGGTCGCGGCGGTTTCTGGGCCTGCGGCTGTTCATGTCGCTGGCCGCCGCCGGCTGGGGCGGCTACGCGCAGCATGTCGAGCGCTGCGCGGCGCTGGCGGGGGCGATCGAGGCCGGGCTGCTCGCGCGCGGCTGGTCGATCGCCAATGGCTCGCGCCTTGCCGTGGTGTGCGCCGAGCCGCCCCCGGGCTCCGCCGATATCCGCACGATCGTCGCGCGCGTGCTCGCCTCGGGCCGGGCCTGGGTCTCGGCCGCCGAATTCGAGGGCCGGCCGGTCGTCCGCGCCTGCGTCACCCACGGCGAGACGTCTGCGGCCGACGCCGCCGCGCTGGTCGATGCGCTCGACGCCGCAAGCCGCGCCCCGAGCTTCGATTGACGCAACGTTAAATCCTATGCCGCAGATTGCAGGGATGGTGAATTCCGCCGTCGCGCGCGCCGATCCGGCGCCGACCGACCCCAAGCTCGCGCGGGAGGCCGCCGCCCGGCTCTTCCGCAGTGTCCGCGCCGGGCGGTCGTGGCTGCGAGAGCGCTCGACGGCGGGGCAAGGCTCGGCCTGTGTCGCGATGAAGCCGGGCAATGGCGACCCGCCGGTCTTCATGATCCCGGGCGCACCGGGCAGCATCCTGCAGCTCGCGCCGATCGCCGGCGCGATGGCCGGTCCGATGCCCGTCCATGCGATCCGTCCGCGCGGCATCGAGGCGGGCGAAACCCCGTGCGGCACGGTCCCAGAGATGGCCGCCTTTGCGATCGCCGCGATGAAATCGGTGCGTCCCACCGGCCCGTATTATCTCGTCGGCTATTCGGCGGGCGGGCTGGTCGCGCTTGAGATGGCCCAGCGTCTCACCGCCGCCGGCGAGCGGGTGCCGCTCCTGGTGCTGCTCGATACCAATCCGAGCCGGGCGGTGTGGCCGCTTGTGTGCCACGCCGAAATCCTCGGCCGCCAGGCTTTGCGCGCGATATGGGCGTTGTGCCGCCGCGGCCCGGCCACGCTGGCCCGCCGGCTGCGCAGCCTCTCCGGTTATCTCGCGGCGAGCGGGGTTTCCGGGCTGAAGCCGCTGCCGCTGGTGCCCGAGGGTGTCGGCGCCGCCTCGCAGCGGGTGCACGAAGCCTCGTTCAACGCGGGCGAGGCGTACCGGCCGTCGCGGTACCGGGGCAAGGTGCTGATCGTCCGGCCCCGCGAGATTCCCGATCTGGAGCCGCGCCGTCCCGCGCAGGTCTGGCGGCGCTATCTGGCCGATTTCGAAGTTCGCCGCGTGCCCGGCACGCATCTCGGCCTCGTCGATGACGGGGCGGCCGCGGTGGCGGAGGCGATCGGCGACTGTCTCAACCGTTGCGGAGACTCTCAGGAATGACCGTCAAGGATACCGTTGTCGCCGAGTTCGAGACGGTCGCGCGCGAGCAGGGCAAGACCCTCTCGGCGCTGACCGACGACACGATGCTGCTCGATTCCGGGCTCGACTCGCTGTGCTTCGCGATCGTCGTCGCGCGGCTCGAGGATGCGCTTGGCATCGACCCGTTCCAGACCGCCGAGGACGAGACGTTTCCGGTAACGATGGGCGATTTCGTAAAGCTCTATGAAGCAGCCGCAGCCTGATATTTCGCTCTGGAGCCGGATCGCCGCTGGCGGCGATCTCGACGGCCGGGTTCTGCACGGTCTCGACTCCGCGGTGCCGCTCGGCGCGCTCGCCTCGGGTTCCGGGCTCGGCCGCCCGCTCGACGATTTCGCCGGCCGGTCGGTGCTGATCCATACCCCGACCCAGCTCGCCGCCGGACTGGCCGCGATCGAGCTCGACGGCATCGCCCGCCGCATCGTTCTCTGCCCGCCCGACCTGAAACCGGAGCACCTTCCCCATGTCATGGCGACGGCGGAAACCGAGCTGACCGTCTCCGGCGCGACGATCGCCCCCGCCGCGCCCGACCGCGCGCCGCGCTGCGAGACCGAGTGGGTGCTGCTGACCTCCGGCACCACCGGCGTACCGAAACTGGTGGCGCACACGCTGGCCAGCCTCACCGGCGCGATCAAGTCGCCGGCCGGCGCCGGCTCGGTGTGGAGCACGTTCTACGACATCCGCCGCTATGGCGGGCTGCAGGTGTTTCTGCGCGCGGCGCTCGGCGGCGGCTCGCTGGTGCTGTCCGATGCGCGCGAGGCGCCGGCGGCGTTTATCGAGCGGGCCGGCCGGCTCGGCGTCACGCATATCTCCGGGACTCCGTCGCATTGGCGGCGCGCGCTGATGAGCGGCGCGGCCGGGCGGATGGCGCCGCGCTATGTGCGCCTCTCGGGGGAGATCGCCGACCAGGGGATCCTCGACGACCTTTGCGCCTTCTACCGCAATTCCGATGTCGCGCATGCCTTCGCCTCGACCGAGGCGGGGGTCGCGTTCGATGTCGGCGATGGCCGCGCCGGGTTTCCCGCCGGCCTGATCGGAAGGGAGGGCGCCGAGGTCGAGATGAAGATCGAGGACGGCTCGCTGCGCATCCGTTCGGCGCGGACGGCGAGCCGCTATCTCGGCGATGCCGGTCCGCTGCGCGACGCCGACGGCTTTGTCGATAACGGCGACATGATCGAGCGGCGCGGCGAGCGCTGTTATTTCTCCGGCCGGCGCGGCGGCATTATCAATGTCGGCGGGCTCAAGGTGCATCCGGAAGAGGTCGAGGCGGTGATCAACCGTCACCCGGCGGTGCGGATGTCGTTGGTCCGCGCGCGCAAAAACCCGTTTACCGGCGCGGTCGTCGTCGCCGATGTGGTGCTGAAGCCGGACGCGGCGGCGGGGCAAGACGACATCCTCGCCGCCTGCCGCGGCAGCCTCGCCCCGCACAAGATCCCGGCGACGATCCGCTTCGTCCCCGCGCTCGACGTCAGCGGCGGCGGAAAGCTCGCGCGTGTCGGCGCGTAACGTCATCGTCACCGGCGCCAGCCGCGGCCTCGGTCTCGGCATCGCGCGCACCTTGCGCGACGCCGGCTACCGCGTCGTCGCGATCGCCCGCAGCCCGACCGAGGGTACGCGCGATCTCCACTTCGTGGCGTCCGATCTCGCCGATACCGCCGCGATTCCCGGGCTCATCTCGGGCATCCGCAAGGAATTCGGGCCGATCTGGGGTCTCGTCAACAATGCCGGGATCGGCACCAGCGGCGTCCTGGCGACGA
>DASUIE010000171.1:0-5064 GCA_036273175.1 Allostellaceae bacterium | reverse complement strand
AGACGCTCAGCGCATAGGGCGGGAAGAAGGTGATGCGGAAGTCGCGGGTGTCGTCGAAGCTGACTTCATGGTCGGTGAAGAACTGGTGGTGCGCCAGCGTGTGCCGCTTGTAGATGCCCATGAACCCAGGCACCGGGCGATGCAGCAGAAAGCGGTGCAGCGCCCATTCAAAGATGTTGCAGCCGAGGAAGGTGGCCGGAACGATCAGCCAGTCGGTCCAGCGCGGCGCATGGACTTGGGCGGCCGCATACCAAATCGTCGCGACGCCGAGCACCGCGATCACCACCACATGCAGGGTCCCGCTGTACCAAGGCGAGATACGGGTTCGGTAGTCGGCGCGGAACGCGGCCTGGCGTGGCGTCATCATCGGCATGTCCTCCTCACCCGCCCATCCTACTCGCCGATCGCCTTCAGCGCAGCGTCGATCTCGGCGGAGTTGAGCTCCCAGGAATTGTCGAGATCGGCGACGACGGCTCGCATGAAGGCCTCGTGAACCGCCAGCGCTTTCGCGTCGTCGCCGAGATGGTCGGCGAGCAGCGCCAGGGCGAGCTGGGCCGGCCCGGCGCCCTCGTAAGTCCATTCGAACCCGGTCGGGGACAGCCGCTTCAAATCGAAGCGCGGATCGAGCGGGGCGCCGTCGACCGTCACGACCGCGCCGGCGAGGCTGCGACCGCCCTCGTAGCGCTTCATACCCGCATCGCCCGCGGGTCGTTGTAGTTGTCGACGCCGGTACCGCGATAGAGGATCTGGGCGCTCTTTTCGGTCAGCCGCTTGTGCAGCGCCAACATCGCCGGCTCCATGTTCCGGGCCGGGCGCGGCTCCAGCTCGAAATGGTGGAAGCGGTCGGCGCCGCGCACCAGGGTCGCGCTGTCGTCACCCTCCAACTGGCGCAGCGAGGTCGGGATATAGCGGATCGCGAAGCCGATGCGGCGGTCGGGGCTCGGGTTGGGCGGCGAGCCGTGGACGAGGCGGACATGGTGCAGCGACATCTCGCCCGGCCGCAGCACGAGCGGCACCGCCTCGCTCTCGTCGACCTCGACCATGATCTCCTGGCCGCGGGTCAAAAGGTTGTCGCGGTCGAAAGTGTCGCGGTGCGGGATCTGGTCGGCGGTGTGGCTGTTGGGGATGACCGCCATCGCCCCGTTGTCGAGATTGCTCGGCGTCAGCGCGACCCAGGCGGTCGCAACGTCGGGCGAGCTCAGGCCCCAATAGGTCGAATCCTGGTGCCACGAGACGAAGGACGGCGTTTCCGCTTCCTTGATGAAGAAATTGGTGTTCCAGCACAGGATGTCGGGGCCGAGCACATCCTCGATCGCATCCAGAATCGCCGGATGGCGGATCAGATCGGCGAGGAACGGAAAGAGCAAATGCCCCTTGTGGCGGAGATCGCCGCGCAGCGGGCCGCCCATGCCCGCCTCGATCTCCTCGAGCCTGGCGCGGGCCGCGCGCGCCTCGGCCTCGCTCATCACCCGTATCGGAGCGAGATAGCCCTCTTCTCGGTAGGTCGCGACCTGCTGGGCGTTGAGCAGCTTGGACATCTTGTGCTCCGACTTTCGGCGGCCCAGTCTACGCGCGGTGTCGGAAGACGAGAAGGCCCGGACTATCCCGGGCCCTCTCGCAAGCGACGCGACGGCATCAGGCCGTTGTCGTGGTGAAGATGCGCAACACCGCGCCGCTGAACGCCGCGCTGACCATCAGCAGCGCCGCCCCGATCGCGATAAAACCGACCAGCAGCAGAACCGCCGAATGCGCGACCAGCAGCGACAGGATGCCAAGGACGAGGCCACCGATGCCGATCAGGGTTTCCATGCCCCCGGTCGCCGGCGAGGTGCGCATCGCCAGCGTACCGCTCAACAGCAGGGCGCCGCCGAACACGATCAGGGCGGCCGGCATCAGCATCGGAGCGGCCGATACGCCGATCAGCGCGAGGATGCCGAGCACGATCCCGGCGCCGCCGCCGAGACAATCGACCATGACCTCGCCGGCGAAGTCGTTGCCGGTCATCGCGGCGCCGCCGGCCGCGCCGACCGCGCGGCTGTTCTCGGCCGCGGTGGTAAAGCCCTGGACCATCAACCCGACGCCGATGACGATCGTCGCGATCGCGGCCATGGACGCGGTCGAGACACCCGCGAGCCCGACGATCGCCAATACGATGACGGCAATTCCCGCTGCCCCTTCGGTTAAAAGACCGACAGGCTCGGTTTCGCTTATGATCCCCCTATTTTCAACAAAAGTGGACATTTCGAACTCCTCTACTTAGCCCTACCTAAATTTCCAACAGGCCGGATCGATGCAGGTTCCTAAGATGAACTATTAGATAGACTGGCTATACCTGGTGTTGGATTATACGATCATTGTAAAACCGGAACGGAGGCTGGGGTGGCGGAGCATTCGGGGTCGCTGAGAGTTATCGTCGCCGCGATCGCCGGGAATGTCGCCATCGCGGCGAGCAAGTTTGCCGCCGCCACCGTCACCGGTAGCACGGCGATGCTGAGCGAGGCGATCCATTCGACCGTCGATACCGGCAACGAATTGCTTCTGCTGCTCGGGCTGCGCCAGGCGCGCAAACCGGCCGACGCGGAGCATCCGTTCGGCTATGGACTGCAACTGTATTTCTGGGTCTTCGTCGTCGCCGTCTCGATTTTCGGGCTCGGGGCGGTGGTCGCCGTGATCGAAGGGATCGACAAAATTCGCGATCCCGAGCCCGGCGCGCATGTCGTCGTCAATTACATCGTGCTCGGCGTCTCCCTGGTCTTCGAAGCGGGCTCGTGGCTCGTCGCCTACCGCGAGTTTCGCGGCCAGCGCGGCAGCCACAGCCTGTTTCGCGCGGTGCGGCGGAGCAAGGACCCGACCGTTTTCGCCGTACTGTTCGAGGACAGCGCCGCGCTGCTCGGCCTGGTCCTGGCGCTGATCGGCGTGAGCCTCGCGGATGTGCTGGGCAACCCGGTTTTCGACGGCGCGGCTTCGCTCGGGATCGGGGTGGTGCTGGCCGGGACCGCCGCCTTTCTCGCCTATGAGAGCCAGAGCCTGCTGACCGGCGAAGCCGTGCATCCCGAGACCCGCGCCGAGATCGAGCGCATCGCCGCGGGGGCGCCGGGGGTGGTCGGCACCCATCAGGTGCTGACCATGCATTTCGGCCCGGAGGACGTGCTGGCCGCGCTGAGCCTCGATTTCGACGATGCGATCTCCGCCGCCGATATCGAGGCCGCGGTCGCCGGAATCGAGCGCGAGATCAAGACGCGGTTTCCGGAGGTGAAGCGCGTGTTCGTCGAAGCCAAGAGCTTCGATGGGAGCTTGCCTCAGCCGAGCGCCATCTCTAGATAGGCGCAGTTGCGCATAAATAGCGGCGGTGCGGGCATGAGCGTTTCGGGCTGGCGGGTGGTCGCGGCGGCGGCGGCGATCTTGCTGATCACGATGGGCGCGCGGCAGACGATCGGGCTGTTCGTCGCACCGCTCGACAGCGCGACGGGGCTCGGCATCGTCGCGATCAGCCTGGCGATCGCGATCGGTCAGTTCGTGTGGGGCTTGGCGCAGCCGATCTTTGGCGTGGTGGCGGACCGCTATGGCGCCGGGCGGGCGATCGCGACGGGCGGCCTCTTGCTCGCGGCGGGGACCGCGGCAACGCCGTTCGTCCATTCGGAATGGGCGCTGATCGCGGTGCTCGGCGTCGTCAGCGCGTTCGGCGCCGGCGCCGGGAGCCTGTCGATCCTGGTCGGCTCGGCGATGCAGCGTCTGCCGAGCGAGCGGCGCTCGACCGCGGCCGGGATGATCAACGCCGGCGGCTCGATCGGCCAGTTCGTCTTCGCGCCGCTGGTGCAGATGGCGATATTGGGCGTCGGCTGGGTCGGCGCGATGCTCGGCGTCGCCGCCGCGACGCTGCTGACGCTGCCGCTGGCGATCGCGATGCGGCGCGGACCCGTCACCGCGACGGCCCCGACCGTGGGCGAGAGCCTGACGCTGCGCGGCCAGCTTCGGGTGGCGGCCGGCGAGCGCAGCTATTGGTGGCTGCATCTGGGGTTTTTCACCTGCGGGTTCCACGTCGCGTTTCTGGTGACGCATCTGCCGGGGGCGGTGCAGCTGTGCGGCCTGTCGCCGATCGTCTCGGCCAATTCGCTGGCGATCATCGGGCTCGCCAACGTGGCGGGGAGCCTCGGCGCCGGCTGGCTCGGGACGCGGTACCGGATGAAGCACCTTTTGGCGGCAATCTATCTCGGCCGGGCGGCGGCCATCTTCGCGTTTATGGCGGCGCCGAAGACGGCGACGAATTTCTACATCTTCGCGACGGCGCTCGGGGTGACCTGGCTCGCGACCTTGCCCCCGACCGCCGGCCTCGTCGGCAAGCTGTTCGGGCTGCGCTATATCGCGACGCTCATCGGGCTGACGATGCTGTCGCATCAGTTCGGCGCCTTTTACGGCGCCTGGCTCGGCGGCATCGCGGTCGCGCATTTCGGCAATTACGACGGTATGTTCTATGCCGATGCCTTCCTTGCGGTTTTTGCCGCGCTGGCCAACCTGCCGATCCGCGAGGCGGCCATGCCGCGCCCGGCGCCGGCATAATTCGCCACCCGGTGGAACTACTCCGGCGCTTTCATCGTTAGCGCAGATATCCGTTCTCGCGATGGAGGGTGAAGTGTCTGATCGCCTCACGCGCACCGCATACGGTCTCAGCCTTTTCCTGTTGTCGGCAGCCGGCGCATCCAACGCCGAGGCGCAGTTGAGCCTGTCGACGGCGACGATGCTGTCGCTGCCCCCGTCCATCGGCGTCTCGGTTTCGGTGTCGCTCAACGTGCCGACGATCTCGCCGCAGCCCGGCAATGGCGCCGCGCTGACCGGCTTCCCCGCCGCACCACCGATGGCGGTGACGGCGCCGGCCTTGCCCGGCCCGGCGGTGGCCGCGGCGCCGGCGGCGACGCCGTCGCTGAGGGTGCTGACCACGACCCTGGGGACGATCCCGGGAACCGCGGCGGCGGCTCCAGCGGCGACAGCGGCTCCGGCGACAGCGGCAGCGGCTCCGGCGGCGCCGGCCGCGGCGGCAGCGCCTGCCGCGACGGCGGCTGTGGCGGC
>DASUIE010000170.1:0-5790 GCA_036273175.1 Allostellaceae bacterium | reverse complement strand
GATATCGCGACCCTCGCCGCCGCGGTCGGCGCGGCGCTCGACACGCTCGACGTCGAGAACCCGCATCTCGTCGGGCACTCGCTCGGCGGCGCGGTCGCGATGGCGGTTGCCAAGGCGCGCCCGCCCGCGAGCCTGACGCTTATCGCCTCGGCCGGGCTCGGCGCCGAGATCAACGGCGAGTTCATCCGCGGCTTTATCGCGATGCAGCGGCGGCGCGAGGCGGTCGAGGTGCTGAACCAGCTCGTCCGCGACCCGGCCCTGGTCAGCCGCTCGATGGTCGAGGACGTGCTGCGGTACAAGCGGCTCGATGGCGTCAACGCGGCGCTGGAAGCGATCGCCGCCGCCTGCTTCCCGGGCGGCGAGCAGTCGCCGTCGCTCGCCGCCGGCGTGACCGGGCGGGCGCAGACCATCTGGGGCCGCGACGACCGCATCGTCCCGGTCGCCCATGCCGGCGCGGACGCGCACATCCTCGACGATGTCGGCCACCTGCCTCACATGGAGAAATCCGGCGAGGTCGCTCGCCTGATCGCTCGCTTTATCGAAGGTTGACGATGCGGGCCGCCGCCTTTCTCGCCGTCGCGCTGGCCGCGGCCCTCGCCTTCGCCGCGGACTGGACCGAGCGGCCCTACGATCCCCCCGTCGGAAGCCGCTGAACCATCCAGCGCGATCTCGACGCCGAGGAGACCCCGACCGGCTTCCGCTTTATGTACGCACGCCGGAAATCCACCTGCTTGGCGAGACGCGGCGCTGGTCGTTCAGCGAGCCGAGCGGGATCGGCCCGCCTCTCGTGATCAACCGCGAACTGTCGATCGCCAAAGCTGACCCCGCGAGTGTCCGGCAGATGGACATGGTCATGAACGGGCGGACCGAATTCGAAATTCGCGGCGGAATGACCCGCCGCAAGGTCACGACCGTTACGCCGGCCCCGTAACCGCGCCTTCATCGTTCCCGGCGATAGTGTTAAAAGACCCCGGCAATCCAGGAGCATGCCGTGCGAGTCGCGACGGTCGAGCGCAACACCAAGGAAACGCGGATCAAGGGCCGGGTCGAGCTCGACGGCACCGGCGCGTCCAAGATCGCGACCGGAATCGGCTTTCTCGACCACATGCTGGAGCAGCTCGCGCGCCACAGCCTGATGGACATCGAGCTTCAGGCGAAGGGCGATTTGCACATCGATTTCCACCACACCACCGAGGATACCGGCTACGTGATCGGCGAGGCCGTGTCGAAGGCTCTCGGCGACCGCGTCGGCATCCAGCGCTACGGCAGCGCCACGATCCCGATGGACGAGACTCTGACCCGCGTCAGCCTCGACGCCTCGAACCGGCCTTACCTCGTGTGGAAGGTAGCGTTCTCGCGGCCCAAGCTCGGCGAGATGGATACCGAGCTGTTCAAGGAGTGGTTCCAGGCCTTTGCCCAATCGGCCGGGGTGACGCTCCATGTCGAGAATGCCTACGGCGAGAACAACCACCACATCGTCGAAAGCTGCTTCAAGGGGCTGGCCCGCGCCTTGCGCCAGGCGGTCGAGATCGATCCGCGGCGCGGCGGCGCGGTGCCGTCGACCAAGGGCACGCTGGGCGGCAGCCTGACATGAGGGTGGCGATCATCGATTACGGCTCGGGCAATCTGTGCTCGGCGGCCAAGGCGTTCGAGCGCGCCGCGGCCGAGAGCGGGATCGCGGCTGCGATCGCCGTGACCAGCGAACCCGACGAGGTCGCCGCCGCCGACCGCATCGTCCTGCCCGGCGTCGGCGCGTTCGCCGATTGCCGGCGCGGCCTCGCCGCCGTGCCCGGGCTCGAGGACGCCGTGACCGAGGCGGTGATCGGGCGCGGCCGGCCGTTTCTCGGCATCTGCGTCGGCATGCAGCTGATGGCCTCGCGCGGCCGCGAGTTCGAGACGGTCGAGGGGCTCGGCTGGATCGAGGGCGAGGTCGTGCCGCTCAAGCCCGACGACCCCGAGCTGCGCATCCCGCATATGGGGTGGAACGAGCTGGAGCCGCGCGCCGCCCACCCGGTGCTCGAGGGGCTGCCCGCCGGCACCCACACCTACTACGTCCACAGCTACGAGCTGCGCCCCGCCTACGCCCGCGACCTGATCGCGACGGCGCAGTATGGCGGCGCGATCACCGCCGCGGTCGGCCGCGACAACCTCGTCGGGACCCAGTTCCACCCGGAAAAGAGCCAGGCGGCGGGACTGCGCCTGATCGCCAATTTCCTCGGATGGCGGCCGTGAGCGAGCGGGTCCCCGAGGGCAATGTCTGGGTCGAGCTGCTGACCAAATACACCGGCACCGATCTCGACGATTTGTGCGACGCGACCGAGAGCGCGATCCGCGAAGGCGGCGGGTTTGGCTGGCTCAAGCCGCCGCCGCGCCACATTCTCGAATCCTACTGGAAAGGCGTCCTGCTGATCCCGGAGAAGCGGCTCGTCGTCGGGCGGCTCGACAAGGTCGTCGCGGGATCGGTGCAGCTCACCCGCGCGCCGCGCAACAACGAGGCCCAGGCCTTCGCCGGCACGCTGACCGCCGCCTTTGTCGCGCCCTGGGCGCGCGGCCACGGGCTCGGCCGCGGCATGATCCTCGAGGTCGAGCGCGTTGCCCGCGACATGGGGCTCGCCGTGCTCAACCTCGACCTCCGCGACACGCAGCGCGCGGCGATCGGGCTCTACGAGGGGATGGGCTACCTGCGCTGGGGCACCCACCCGGACTATGCCTTTGTCGACGGCCGCGTCGTGCCCGGCCACTATTATTACAAGCGGCTGGACGGTTGATCCTTTACCCGGCGATCGATTTGAAGGGCGGGGCCTGCGTGCGGCTGTTGCGCGGCGAGATGGCGGCGGCGACCGTGTTCAACGACGATCCGGCCGCGCAGGCGCGCGACTTCGCGGAGATGGGGTTTTCCTGGCTGCACGTCGTCGATCTCGACGGCGCCTTTGCCGGGGCCTCGGTCAACGGCGAGGCGGTGCGGGCGATCCGCGCCGCGGTGCCGCTCAAGATGCAGCTCGGCGGCGGCATCCGCGACCGGGCCGCCGTCGAGGCCTGGCTCGATCTCGGCATCGACCGGGTCGTGCTCGGCACCGCGGCGCTGCGCGACCCGGCGCTGGTGCGCGAGTCGGCGGCCGCCCATCCCGGCCGCATCGTCGTCGGCATCGACGGGCGCGGCGGCAAGGTCGCGGTCGAGGGCTGGGCCGAGACCACCGAGATCGGAACCGTCGAGCTGGCCCGCCGTTTTGCCGATGCCGGGGTGGCGGCGATCGTCTACACCGACATCGCCCGCGACGGTGCCCTGACCGGCGTCGATGCCGCGGCGACGGCCGATTTCGCGCGCGCCGCCGGCTTGCCGGTGATCGCGTCTGGCGGCGTCGCGGATATCGGCGACATCGCGGCGCTAAAGTCGCGGGCGGGTGCCGGCATCGCCGGTATCATCTGCGGCCGCGCGCTGTATGACGGGAGGGTCGATCCGCGCGCCGCGCTGGCGCTGCTGGGAGGCGGGCAAGAATGCTGAAGATGCGCGTCATACCCTGCCTCGACGTCAAGGACGGCCGCGTCGTCAAGGGCATCAACTTCGTCGACCTGACCGACGCCGGCGACCCGGTCGCGCAGGCGCAAATCTACGACCGCGAGGGCGCCGACGAGCTCTGCTTCCTCGACATCACCGCCAGCCATGAGGAGCGCGACACGCTTTACGATGTCGTCCGCCGCACCGCCGAGCAGTGCTTTATGCCGCTGACCGTCGGCGGCGGCGTGCGCACGGTGGACGATATTCGCACGCTGCTGCTCGCCGGCGCCGACAAGGTCTCGATCAACACCGCCGCCGTCGCCCGCCCCGAATTCGTCCGCGAGGCGGCCGAGAAGTTCGGCAGCCAATGCATCGTCTGCGCGATCGACGCAAAGGCGACCGCTCCGGGAAAATGGGGCGTGTTCACCCATGGTGGACGGCGCCAGACAGGGATCGACGCGGTCGATTGGGCCCGGCGCCTCACCGATTACGGCGCCGGCGAGATATTATTGACCTCGATGGACCGCGACGGCACCAAATCCGGCTTCGACATCGCGCTGACGCGGGCGGTCGCCGACGCGGTGCGGGTGCCGGTCATCGCCTCGGGCGGGGTCGGCACCCTGGATCATATGGTCGAGGGAATCCGCGACGGTCACGCCACCGCGGTGCTCGCCGCCTCGATCTTCCATTTCGGGACATTCCGCGTCGGCGAGGCCAAATCCTACCTCGCCGCGCACGGGGTCCCGGTGCGAGGCGCGGAATGAGCGATTCGCTCGGCCAAGTCCTGGAGCGGCTCTGGACGGTTATCGAATCGCGGCGCGGCGGCGACCCGGTCAAATCGCACACCGCCAAATTGTTTCATCGCGGCCGCAACAAGATCGCCCAGAAATTCGGCGAGGAGGCGGTCGAGGCGGTGATCGAGGGGATTCGCGGCGACGGCCCGGCGCTGACCCGCGAGAGCGCCGACGTGCTCTATCACCTGCTGGTGCTGTGGGCCGATGCCGGGCTCAAGCCGGGCGACATCGCCGCCGAGCTCGAACGCCGCGAGGGCACCTCCGGCATCGACGAAAAGAAGGGGCGCAAGGGCTAAGGCCGCAGCGCCGAGCGCGCGTGGGCGATCGCCTTTTTGGTCAGCGTCGGCAGCGCGTAGTCGCCGAGCCGGTCGAGGCTTGCCCAGATGCCGTCGGGCGGCGCCGTCGTCACGCCGGCGAGGATCGCCAGGTCGAGGCGGAAATGGGTGAAGCCGTGCTCGACGATGCCGGGCAAGCGGGTCCAGCGCGCCTCGGCCGGGGCTGACGCGAGCGCCTCGGCCTCGCCCCATGGCGCCTCGCGCCACGGCGTCGTCGGCATCTCGATCATCCCGCCGAGCAGCCCCCGTTCCGGCCGCCGCCGCAGCAGCACCGCGCCGTCCGGGCGGGTCAGCCAGAACAGCACCCCATACCGCAGCGGCCGCTCCGGCTTCTCGGCCCGGACGGGCAGCGATTCGGCGATGCCGGCTTTCGCCGCGCGGCAATCCCCCCGCCACGGGCAGAGGACGCAGCGCGGCCGTCGCGGCGTGCAGATCGTCGCGCCCAGATCCATCGCCGCCTGGGCGAAATCGCCGGCCCGCTCCGACGGCACCAGCGCCTCGGCCAATTCACGCAGGCGCGGCTTCGCGGCCGGAAGCGGCTCGGTCACCGCGTACAGCCGCGCGACGACGCGCTCGACATTGCCGTCAACCGCGGCGGCGCGCCGGTCGAAGGCGATCGCGGCGATCGCGGCGGCGGTATAGGCGCCGATGCCGGGAAGCGCGCGCAGCCCCTCGACCGTGTTCGGAAAGAGCCCGCCGTGCTCCTCCGCCACCACCTGCGCGCAGCGGTGCAGGTTGCGCGCCCGGGCGTAGTAGCCAAGCCCCTGCCACAGGTTGAGTACCTCGTCGAGCGAGGCGGCCGCGAGCGCCGAAACCTCGGGCCA
Organism: Allostellaceae bacterium; assembly: GCA_036273175.1. Lineage (GTDB taxonomy): Bacteria > Pseudomonadota > Alphaproteobacteria > ATCC43930 > CGMCC-115725 > DATARH01. The sequence continues at coordinate 341 of DASUIE010000170.1, read as the reverse complement.
ACGCGCCATGAATCGGCCAAAATAAGGACCGACGGTTGCAACCGTCGTCTGCTGCAGCATGATCTCGCTGAGCCAGACGCAATACGGGTCCGGACGCCGGCCCGGCGGCGCGCGCCACGGCAGCGCGCGGCGGTGGCGGTCGTACCAGTCAAGGAGCTCGTTGGGGTCGGGCATGGGTCGAACGCGAAAGCAGCCGGAGCCGAGCGTAGCGATCCCGGAGCCGCCGCGCGAGCCGGGTCTGCGCGCGGTCGGCGTCGCCGCCTCCCGCCTCGCCGCGCCGATCGTCGCCAAGGCCGGCGGCGGCGTCATCGCCCGCATCAAGGCCGCCTGGCCCGCCGTCG
>DASUIE010000169.1:0-18305 GCA_036273175.1 Allostellaceae bacterium | reverse complement strand
TTGCCCAGCTTCAGCGCCAGCCGCCCGTCGCCGCAGCCGGGGCAGGCGCGCGGGTCGCGGCCCGACCCGTCATCGGGGAAGAAATGTCGGCCGAGCCCGTCGTCGAGCGCGGTCAGCACCTGCTTGATCGTCAGCTCCTTGGTGCCGTCGACCGCGCCGGAGAAGTCGCGCCAGAAATTGCGCAACACCTCCTTCCAGTCGATCTTGCCGTCGGAGATCTCGTCGAGCTGGTTTTCGAGGTTCGCGGTGAAATCGTATTCGACGTAGCGCTCGAAAAAGCTGGTGAGGAACGCGGTGACCAGGCGGCCCCGGTCGTGCGGCACGAAGCGGCGCTTATCGAGCTCGACATAGTCGCGGTCCTGGAGCACCTGCAGGATCGAGGCATAGGTCGACGGGCGGCCGATCCCGAGCTCCTCGAGCTTCTTGACGAGGCTCGCCTCGGTGTAGCGCGGTGGCGGCTGGGTGAAATGCTGGCTCGGGTCGATCTTGCCGCGGCCGAGCCGGTCTTTCGCCTGCATCGCCGGCAGGCGGCGGCCGTCGGCCTCGTCCTCGGCGCCGACATCGTCGCGGTCTTCCTGGTAGAGCTTGAGGAAGCCGTCGAACACCACGGTCGAGCCGGTCGCGCGCAGCCGGGTCTTGCCGGTGCGGTCGGCGATATCGACCGAGACCTGGTCGAGCACCGCGCTCTCCATCTGGCTGGCGACCGTGCGCTTCCAGATCAGCTCGTAGAGCCGGCGCTGGTCGGCGTCGAGATAGCCGGCGACATCGGCCGGCTTGCGGAAGAGGTCGGTCGGCCGCACCGCCTCGTGCGCCTCCTGGGCGTTCTTGGCGGGGCTGCGATAGACGCGCGGGGAGCTGGGCAGATAGCGGTCGCCGAAATCCTTGCCGATCAGCTGGCGCGTGGCGGCGATAGCCTCGCCGGCGATGGCGACGCCGTCGGTGCGCATATAGGTGATGAGCCCGACCGTCTCGCCGGCGAGATCGATGCCCTCGTAGAGCCGCTGGGCGATGCGCATCGTCCGGCTCGCGCCGAAGCCGAGCTTGCGCGAGGCCTCCTGCTGCAAGGTCGAGGTCGTGAACGGCGGAAACGGGTTGCGGCGGGTCTGGCGGCGCTCGACGGTGGCGACGCCGAATTCGCCAGCATTCTCGATCGTCGCGACCGCGGCCTTCGCCTTGGCCTCGTCGTCGAGCGCGAAGCGGTCGAGGCGCTTTCCGTCGAGGTCGGATAGGTGGGCGGTGAACTTGTCGCCGGCGGGGGTCGTGAACTCGACCTCGACGCTCCAATACTCGCGCGGCCTGAAGGCCTCGATCTCGGCCTCGCGCTCGCAGACGAGGCGCAAGGCCACCGACTGCACGCGCCCGGCCGAGCGGCTGCCGGGCAGCTTGCGCCACAGCACCGGCGACAGCGTGAAGCCGACGAGATAGTCGAGGGCGCGGCGGGCGAGATAGGCATCGACCAGTTCGAGGTCGATCTCGCGCGGGTGCTCGAACGCGTCGGTTACGGCGCTGCGGGTGATCTCGTTGAACACGACGCGCTTGACGTCGACACCCTTCTTCAGGGCTCGGCGGGCCAGCAGGGCCTCGCGCAGGTGCCACGAAATCGCCTCGCCCTCGCGGTCGGGGTCGGTGGCGAGGAACAGGCGGTCGGCGCCGCGCAGCGCCGCGGCGATATCCTTCATGTGCTTTTCGGACTTGCCGTCGACCTCCCACGACATCTCGAAATCGCTGTCGGGGCGCACCGAGCCGTCCTTCGCCGGCAGGTCGCGGACATGGCCATAGCTCGCCACCACCTTGTAGTCGCGGCCGAGATACTTGTTGATGGTCTTCGCCTTGGCCGGCGATTCAACGATGACGACGTTCATGCCCACATTTCAATGCAACGAAGCGCTAACAAGAGCTTAGCGGAGGGATACCAGGTTGCCGGGGTGACGCTCGATGCGGCCGGCAAGTTCCAATTCCAGCAGCAGCGTGGCGATTGCGGCGGCTGACAATTGGCATTGGCGCACCAGTTCGTCAACCGCGACCGGGGACGGCCCCAGCCTTTCGACCAGTATGTCGAGGTCGCTTTCGGCTGGAACGGGAGGCGCCGGCGGGGGCATTGCCGGCGCCGCGAGGGGGAGGCGAGGGGCCCGCCCCGGGGCCGGTGGAAGCGGCGCGGCGCCGTGGAGAAGCGGACCGAGCTGAGCGATCACGTCGGCTGCGTTCTCGGTCAAGGTCGCGCCGCCGCGCAGCAGGTCGTTGACGCCGCGGCAGCGCGGGTCGAGCGGCGAACCCGGGACGGCGAACACCTCGCGGCCCTGTTCGAGCGCGAACCGGGCGGTGATCAGCGAGCCGGAGCGCGCCGCCGCCTCGACCACGACGACCCCGAGCGACATCCCCGAGATGATGCGGTTGCGGCGCGGGAAATGGCGCGCCCGCGGCTCGGTGCCGAGCGGCAGCTCGGCGACGACGGCGCCGCGCTCCGCGAGGGCCTGATAGAGGCCGCGGTTTTCCTGCGGGTAGACAATATCGACCCCGCCGGCGACGACCGCAGCCGTCCCCGTCGCCAGGGCGCCGGCGTGTCCGGCCGCGTCGATGCCGCGCGCCATCCCCGAGACGACGACGATCCCCGCCTCGCCGAGCCCGGCGGCCAGATCGTGCGCGAGCCGGCGTCCGTTGGCCGAGGCGTTGCGGGCGCCGACCACCGCGACCATCGGTCGCCGCAGGAGGTCCGGGTTGCCGAGCACGGTCAGTACCGGCGGCGCGTCCTCGACGGCGGCGAGGGCGGTTGGATAGCCGGGCTCGCCCCAGCACAGGATGTCCGCGCCGACCCGCTCCAGCGCGGCAAGCTCGCGCTCGGCCGCGGCCCGCGGCGCCGCCGTCAGACCGCGCCGGCCGAGCCGGGGAAGCTGCGCCAGCGCCTCGCCCGCCGAGCCGAAGCGGCGCAGCAGGGCGTAGAAAGACACCGGTCCGATCGTCTCGGTACGGCTGAGGCGCAGCCAGTCGAGGCGCTCTTGCGGTCCGAGCTGGCGAAGGGGCAGGACGGTCTCTCCGAGGAGGCAACTTAAGGGCGAAGACTTAAAGCATTGCCCTACCGGTTTGAAGCCTTACGTAGCCGCCAAAAGCTGGGCATGCAGGGGAATTTCGAACGAGCCGGGCACTTCGTAGAAATCGATGTCGCCCTCGCCGTAGCCGTATTTGGCGATCCCGGCCGTGAACGACATCCGGCAGCGGTCGACGATTTCCTTGTGCCAGCACGCCTGCACGAAGGCCACGCGCCTCGCATCGTCGAACGTGCCGCGCGGGCTTCCCGCTAGCTTTTTGAAAACGAGATGCGGTTTTCGGTCCCGCCGATCAGGCGGCGGATATTTTCGTGGTGGCGCAGGATCACGAGGATCGCCAACGCGACGATCAGCCAGGCCCGGGCGCCGGAGACCGTAATTCCGGCGATGACCGCCGTTGCCGCGGTGGCGACCAGCGCGGCGAGGGACTGATAGCGGGACAGCGCCGCGACCGAGAGCCACAGTGCCACCGCGACGAGGGCGATCGGCCAGGCGAGCGCGAACAGCACACCGAGCGCCGTCGCCGCTCCCTTGCCGCCGCGAAACCCGAGCCAGACAGGGAACATGTGGCCGAGCACGACCGCCGCCGCCGCGGCGAGCGCCGCCGCCGGTCCCCAGAGCGCGCCGATCAGCACCGCGGCGACGCCTTTCAACAGGTCGAGCGCCAGCGTCGCCGCGGCGAGCGCCTTGCTGCCGGTACGCAGCACATTGGTCGCGCCGATATTGCCCGAGCCGATCGCGCGGATGTCGCCGTAGCCGCAGAGGCGCGTCAGTAGGAGACCCCAGGGAACCGAGCCGAGGATGTAGCCGATCGCGGCGGCGAGGATCAGCGCGGTCATCGCTCGAAAATCGTGCGACCGTCGACGATCGTCCGCATGACCTGGCCTCTGACCGGGCGTCCGTCGAACGGCGCGTTCTTCGATTTCGAGCGGAAATTGTCGGGCACGATGCGCCAGGAGAGGTCGGGGTCGAACAGTACGAGATCGGCGGGTGCGCCCACCGCGAGCCGTCCGGCATCGAGGCCGAGAATGCGGGCCGGGTTTGCCGTCATCCGTCCCAGCACCTCGATCAGGCTCAGCCGCCCGGTGTGATAAAGCTCCAGCGCGAGCGGCAACAGCGTCTCCAGCCCGACGATACCGCAGGCCGCCGACGAAAACGGCAGGCGCTTCGAATCCTGGTCCCACGGCGAATGGTCGCTGGCGATCGCGTCGATGGTGCCGTCGGCGAGACCGGCGACGACGGCCTGGCGGTCGCTTTCCTCGCGCAGCGGCGGCGACAGCTTGGCGAAGGTGCGGTAGTCGCCGATCGCGGTCTCGTTGAGCACGAAATAGGGCGGGGCGGTGTCGCAGGTCACCATCAGCCCGCCCGCCTTCGCCTTCCGGATCGCGGCAATGCCCTCCTCGGTCGAGACATGGGCGGCATGGTAGCGCGCCCCGGTGATCTCGACGAGCCGCAGATCGCGCTCGAGCATGATCACCTCGGCCATCGGGGTGACCCCGGCGAGGCCGAGCCGCGTCGCCGTCTCGCCCTCGGTAACCTCGCCCGCGCCGCCGAGATGGGGCTCCTCGGGGTGCTGGATCACGAGCTGCTCGAAGCTGCGGGCATAGGCGAGGACGCGGCGCATCACGAGCGCGTTGGAGATCGCCTTGACCCCGTCGGTGAACGCGACCGCGCCGTTCGCGGCGAGCAGCCCGATCTCGGTCAGCTCCTTGCCGGCGAGGCCTTTGGTCGCCGCGGCATAGGTATGGATTTTGGCCAGCCGCGCCTCGCGGGCGCGCCGGGCGATGAACTCGACGACCGAAACGTCATCGACCGGCGGCTCGGTATTGGGCAGCGCGACCATCGCCGTCACCCCGCCCGCCGCCGCCGCCAGTCCGCCGCTTTCGATCGATTCCATGTGTTCGGCGCCGGGCTCGCGGAGCTGGACCCGCATGTCCACGAGCCCCGGTGCGAGGCACAGCCCGGCGCACTCGACGATCTCGCCGCCCTCGGCGGACAGCCCGGGGCCGATCGCGGCGATGCAATCGCCGGCGACCAGCAGGTCTCCCGGCGCGTCGCGGCCGCTCGCCGGGTCGATCAGCCGCGCGTTGCGAAAGAGTTGCTTGCGGCCAGTCATTTGCCCACCGGTCATTTTATCGCCGGCCCGTTGCCCTGGCCGCGATCCTGGCCGAGGATTTCGAGGCAGGCCATCCGCACCGCGACTCCCATCTCGACCTGCTGGCGGATCAGGCTGCGGTCGATGTCGTCGGCGATCTCGCTGCCGATCTCGACGCCGCGGTTCATCGGGCCGGGATGCATGATCAGCGCGTCGGGCTTGGCCATCTTGAGCTTGTCGTAATCGAGCCCAAAGAAGTGGAAATACTCGCGCGTCGACGGCACGAACGAGCCGTGCATGCGCTCCAATTGCAGGCGCAGCATCATCACGATGTCGACGCCCTTGAGCCCCTCGGCCATGTCGTGAAAGACCTCGACGCCGAGCCGCTCGATCGCGGCCGGGAGGAGGGTGCGCGGCGCCACCACCCGCACGCGCGCGCCCATCACGTTGAGGAGCGCGATGTTCGAGCGGGCGACCCGGCTGTGCAGCACGTCGCCGCAGATCGCCACGGTGAGGCCGCCGAGCTTCCCTTTGCGGCGGCGGATCGTCAGCGCGTCGAGGAGGGCTTGGGTCGGGTGTTCGTGGCTGCCGTCGCCGGCGTTGATGACCGCGCAATCGACCTTTTCCGAGAGAAGCTGGACGGCGCCCGATTCGGGATGGCGCACGACCAGCACGTCCGGGTGCATCGCGTTCAAGGTCGTCGCCGTGTCGATCAGCGTCTCGCCCTTTTTCATCGAGCTGACCGCGACCGCCATGTTGATGACGTCGGCGCCGAGCCGCTTGCCGGCGACCTCGAACGAGGTGCGGGTGCGGGTCGAGTTCTCGAAAAAGCAGTTGATCAGCGTGCGCCCGCGCAGCGTCGCCTTCTTCTTCTCGGCCTGCCGGCTCAGTTCGACATAGCCGTCCGCGAGGTCGAGGACATGGTTGATGTCGTCCGGCGTCAACCCCTCGATGCCAAGGAGATGCCGGTGCCGAAATTCGTGTTCGCGCATGAGCCGGGGATCATAGGGAGGGGGTAGGGGAGCGGCAAGCGGCGGGCGGAACGGCCTTGAATGGATTGACGCGCTGCCGGCGGGGCCTATGGTTCAGGGGATGTCCGTTCAGCAGCCGGCCGCCGCGGGCGCGGCGCCGCAGCCGGGTTCCCGCCGAATCGTCCTCATGCTCGCCGGGTGCCAGGCGCTGGCGATGACCAGCATGAGCGTCCTGGCGACGACGGCGGCGATCATCGGCAACATGCTGGCGGCCGACAAGGCGCTGTCGACGCTCCCGGTCGCCCTGCAGCAAACCGGCATGATGTGCGCGACGATCCCCGCGGCGCTGCTGATGGCTCGGATCGGGCGGCGCGGCGGCTTCTGGACCGGATCGGCGGTGGGCGCGACCGGCGGAGTGGTCGCGGGCCTCGCCTGCTGGGCGGCGTCGTTTCCGCTGTTCTGCCTCGGCACCTTCCTGATCGGCAGCTCGAACGGGTTCGCCCAGCAATACCGCTTTGCCGCGGCCGAGGCGGCGGACGAGGCTTTCCGCTCGAAGGCGATCTCGCTGGTGCTCGCCGGCGGCGTCATCTCCGGCACGTTCGGGCCGGAGCTCGCCCGATGGTCGCGAGACCTGTTCGCCCCGGCGCTGTTCGCCGGCTGCTTCGCGATCGTCGTGGTCCTGCAAATCGCCGCCGCGGCAATGGTTTATTTCACGCGGCTGCCGCCTGCGCCGGCGCGCGCCGCGATGCGCGGGGTGGGCCGCCCGCTGACGACGATTATCGCGCAGCCGATCTTTATCGTCGCCCTCTTGTCGGGGATGATCGGCTACGGCGTCATGTCGCTGGTGATGACCGCGACGCCGATCGCGATGATCGGCTGCGGCTTTCAGTTCCCCGACGCGGCGCTGGTGATCCAGTGGCACATTCTCGGCATGTACGCGCCGAGCTTTTTCACCGGACACCTGATCGCCCGATTCGGACTGGTGCGCGTGATGGGCACGGGCGCCGCGCTGCTGTTCGTCTGCTGCGGGATCAATCTCGCCGGGATCGCCGAGGCAAATTTCTGGGCGGCGAACATGCTGCTGGGGGTCGGCTGGAACTTCCTCTTCGTCGGCGCGACGACGCTGTTGACCCGAACCTATGTCGCAGAGGAGCGGGCCAAGGTACAGGCATTCAACGATTTCACGATTTTCGGCACCTCGATGGTGTCGTCGTTCTCGTCGGGCGCGCTTCTGGCGGGGTTCGGCTGGAGCACCGTGCAGTACGCGGTGATCCCCGCGGTGTGCATCGCGGCAGCCGCGGTGTTCTGGCTGTGGTTGCAGACGCAGCGCACCGACCCGCACTATGCCGGGCTGTAGCAACCTGAAGGTGCGGTTGCCTCTTTCATGCTCTTCTGGCATGGTTCGCCGGCCCTGACCTGCCCCCAGCCGCGCCACGGGCGCGGTGTTTGCGGGCGGGTTTTTTCTACGCTTGCCTGAGGGGAAATTTGCCGATGTCCGCGGCTTTTTATCTGATCTTCGCCTGTGGCGTCCTGGCGCTGCTCTATGGCCTCGTCACCAGTCGCAGCGTGCTTGCCGCCGACGCCGGATCGGCGCGGATGCAGGAAATTTCCGGCGCGGTGCAAGTCGGCGCCAACGCCTATCTGAACCGCCAGTACCGCACGATCGCGATCGTCGGGGTGGTGATTTTGATCGTGCTGGGCGCGGCGCTCGGCTGGCGCGTGGCGGTCGGCTACCTGATCGGCGCGGTGCTGTCCGGGGCGACCGGCTATCTCGGCATGAACGTATCGGTGCGCTCCAACGTGCGCACCGCCCAGGCCGCCCGCTCGGGCCTCGGCGCCGGGCTCAACCTCGCCTTCAAGGCCGGCGCGATCACTGGGATGCTGGTGGTCGGGCTCGGCATCCTCGGGGTCGGCATTTATTACTGCATCCTGCGCGCGACCCTTCCGGGCGACGATCTGCGGCCGGTTCTCGAATCGATGGTCGCGCTGAGCTTTGGCGCGTCGCTCATCTCGATCTTCGCGCGGCTCGGCGGCGGCATCTTCACCAAGGGGGCCGATGTCGGCGCCGACATCGTCGGCAAGGTCGAGGCCGGCATCCCCGAGGACGACCCGCGCAACCCCGCCGTCATCGCCGACAATGTCGGCGACAATGTCGGCGACTGCGCGGGCATGGCGGCAGACCTTTTCGAGACCTACGCGGTAACGATCGTCGCCACGATGCTCCTCGCCGCGATCTTCTTCACCGGCCCGCTGCGCGACATGATGCTGCTGCTGCCGCTGGAGATCGGCGCGGTATGCATCGTCGCCTCGGTGATCGGCACGTTCTTTGTCCGGCTCGGCAGCGGCAACGGCATCATGCGGGCGCTGTACAAGGGGCTGATCGCGACCGGCGTCCTGTCGATCATCGCGATCGCCGCGCTGGTCGGCGAGACGATGGGCTTCCAGGTCAGGATGCCGATGGGCACGGCGTCGATCACCGGCTGCGACGTGCTGAGCTGCGCCGTGGTCGGCCTTGTCGTCACCGGTCTTATCGTCTGGATCACCGAGTTCTACACCTCGACCGAATACCGCCCCGTGCGCAGCATCGCGCAGAGCTCGACCACCGGCGATGGCACCAACGTCATCCAGGGTCTCGCCGTGTCGATGGAGGCGACCGCGTTGCCGGTGCTGGTGATCTGCATCGGCATCGTCGTGTCGTACATCATCGCCGGGCTCTTCGGCATCGCGCTGGCGGCGACGACGATGCTGGCGCTGGCCGGGATGATCGTCGCGCTCGACGCCTATGGCCCGGTCACCGACAATGCCGGCGGCATCGCCGAGATGGCCGACCTGCCGGCCGAGGTGCGCAAGACCACCGACGCGCTGGACGCCGTCGGCAACACCACCAAGGCCGTGACCAAGGGCTATGCGATCGGCTCGGCGGGGCTCGCCTCGCTCGTGCTGTTCGCCGCCTATACCGAGGACCTCAAGCACTATTTCCCGAACCTGGACGTCCACTTCAATCTCCAGGACCCGTATGTCGTGATCGGGCTCTTCCTCGGCGGTCTCCTGCCGTACCTGTTCGGAGCGCTCGGGATGACGGCGGTCGGCCGCGCGGCGGGTTCGGTGGTCAACGAGGTGCGGCGGCAGTTCCGCGAAATTCCCGGCATCATGCAGGGCACGGCAAAGCCCGATTACGGCAAGGCGGTCGACATGCTGACCCGGGCGGCGATCCGCGAGATGATCGTGCCGTCGCTGCTCCCGGTCGCGGCCCCGATCGTGCTCTACATCGTCATTCGCGCGGTCGCCGGACAGAGCGCGGCCTTCGCGGCGCTCGGCGCGATGCTGCTCGGCACGATCGTAACCGGGCTCTTCGTCGCGATCTCGATGACCTCGGGCGGCGGCGCCTGGGACAACGCCAAGAAATACATCGAGGAGGGGCATCACGGCGGCAAGGGTTCCGACGCCCACAAGGCGGCGGTAACCGGCGACACCGTTGGCGATCCCTACAAGGACACCGCGGGGCCCGCGGTCAACCCGATGATCAAGATCACCAACATCGTCGCGCTGCTGTTGCTCGCGGTACTGGCGGTCTGGAGCCACTGACCCCGACAGCGCCGGCCGCGTCAGTCCTGCGGCACCGGCTCGCCGGGCATGGCGTTGGGGACAGGACCGTTCGGCCGCTCGGTGGTGCTGGTCTCGCCGGCGCCGCTGCCGCCGCCTCCGCCGCCCTTGTTGAAGCGGCCGACATTGCCGATGATCTGTTCGAGGAAGGTCAGCTCGCGGCCGGGCGCCGGCGTGGCGCCGGGCGCGGGCTCGATCTCCTTGCCGTCGGCGACGGTCTTGTGGCCGACATTGCGCACGACGCCGTTATTGTCGAACGCGACGATAAAGACTTGCTGGTCCAGCACGTCCGGTTCGAAGAACGAGACCTGCGACGTCTTGCGGCTGATGTAGTACCAGGAGTTGTCGTTGAAGACGCCCATGCTCGACGGCGTGCCGAGAATCTTGACGACCTGTTCCTTGGTGAGGCCTGGATGGATTTCGGCGATCCGGTCCGGCGGCGGCAGGTTGCCGCGCTGCTCGACCGTCGCGGCGCAACCGCCGAGGGCGACGGCGCCGGCGATCGCGATTGCGCAGGGAACTCGGTGGAACATGGGATTGAAGGGCCTGTTTGCGATGAAATCACGGCGGGCGAAGCCCATGTCGCGGCGAGACTGTAGTCGCGGCCGGATTGCTGTCAACGGTTCGCGCGGCGGTTGATAGAGCGATGATCGGACTATTCCGGCGCAATCCCGACCGCGAGGCCGCGGCGTCAGCCTACCGAAGTGTCGTGGAGCACGCCCGGCGCCCGGTTTTCTTCACCGAGTGCGGCATCCCGGACACGCTGGACGGGCGCTTCGAGCTGATCTGCCTGCACGCCTTCCTCTACCTCCACAGGCTCAAATCGGAAGACGCCCAGGGCGCCGCGATCGGGCAGCGATTCTTCGATGCGATGTTTGTCGATTTCGACCGGTCGCTGCGGGAGCTCGGCACCGGCGATCTCAGTGTCGGGCGCAAGATCAAGCAGATGGCGGAAGCGTTTTACGGCCGCATCAGCGCCTATGAGCGCGGCCTCGCCGGTGGCGGCGACGACGAATTGCACGCATCGCTGCGCCGCAATCTGTTCGGACACGCTGCGGCGGATGACGCCCAGGTCGCGCGGATGGGAGCGTATCTTCGCGCCGAAATCGCACGGCTTCGCGATCGGCCGGCCGCGGCGCTGCTCGCCGGCGCCGTCGATTTCGGTCTGCCGTGACGCCCGAGTTCCCGCGCCTCGTGCCGCTCGCGCGGCTGGGGCCAGTGCCGTTCGAGCAGGAGATCGCCGCGACCCCGGAGGAATGCGCCGCGCTTGCCAGCCGGTTCGGTCTCCTCGGGCTCGACCGCCTCGCCGCGCGCGTCGCGCTCGAACAGCGGCCGGGCGGCACGGTGCTGCTGACCGCTGAAATCGAGGCGGCTTTCATCCAGGAATGCGTCGTGTCGCTGGAGCCGGTGCCGGGCACGCTCGCGGAGCGGTTCGCGCTGCAATACGGTCCGCCCGAGGCCGAGCCCGCGAATGCCGACGAGAGCGCGGACGAGCCCGCCTTCGAGCCGCTCGCCGGCGACGCGATCGATATCGGCGAGGCGGTGGCGCAGGAGTTTTCGCTGTTTCTGCCGCCGTTCCCGCGAGCGCCGGGCGCGGTGATGGAAGAGGGGGATGCGGCGGAAGAGGAGAGCCCGTTCGCGGTCCTCGCGCGCCTCAAGCAGCCTCCGGAATCGGCCTGATCCGCGCCAAACGCGGTCCTGCCACAGTGCCATCGCTGTTGCCGCCGGGTAGGATTTTCGCTAATTAGGGCAGCTCCTCCGCCCGCTCTGCACGAGTACCTCATGGCCGTTCCGAAGAAAAAAGTCTCGCCGTCGCGCCGCAATATGCGGCGGTCGCATCACGCGCTCCCGGGATCGGCTTATGCGGAATGCCCGAATTGCGGCGAGCTCAAGCGGCCGCATCATCTGTGCGCGTCTTGCGGCCATTACGATGGCCGCGAGGTGAGCCCGCCGCCCGCCCAGTCATCCTGACCGGCGGTGCGGTGCGGAGCCCGCCAGCGGTGACCGACAGCATCACGATTGCCCTCGACGCGATGGGCGGCGACCGCGCCCCGGCGATGGTATTGAACGGTGCCGACCTCGCGCTCGAGCGGCATCCGCAGGCGCGGTTTCTGCTGTTCGGCCAGGAGTCCCAGATCGCGCCGCTTCTGGCGCGCCTGCCGCGGCTCGCGGGGGTGGCGACGATCCATCATACGAGCGAAATGGTACAGGACGATGACAAGCCGTCGCAGGCGCTGCGCGGCGGCCGTCAATCGAGCATGCGGCTGGCGATCGACGCGGTTGCCGATGGCCGCGCCGACGGCGTCGTTTCCGCCGGCAATACCGGCGCGCTGATGGCAATGGCCAAGTTCGTGCTGAAGACCTTGCCCGGGATCGACCGGCCGGCGATCGCGACTTATTTCCCGACCCGGCGCGGCGAGTCCGTGATGCTCGATCTGGGCGCCAATATCGAGTGCGACGCCGAGAACCTCGTGCAGTTCGCGCTGATGGGCGACGTGTTCGCCCGCACCGTGCTCGGGCTCGTCGAGCCGACGGTCGGCCTCCTTAATGTCGGGTCCGAGGATTTGAAGGGGAACGACGCGGTGCGCGGCGCCGCCGCCCGGTTGCGCGGCGGGCTGACGCCGATCCGTTTCCACGGCTTTGTCGAGGGCGACGACATCGCCGCCGGCACGGTGGACGTGATCGTGACCGACGGCTTTACCGGCAATGTCGCGCTGAAGACCATCGAGGGCACCGCCAAGATGTTCGGGGAGGCGCTGCGCGCCGCCTTCAATTATTCGCCGCTGGCCAAGATCGGCTATCTGCTGGCGCGTGGCGCGCTGAAAAAGATGCAGGCGCGGATCGACCCGCGCCGTTACAACGGCGCGATGTTCCTCGGCCTGTGCGGGATCGCGGTGAAGAGCCACGGCTCGACCGACGCGTTCGGCTTCGCCAACGCGATCAGCGTCGCGATCGACCTTAAGCTCAACGGCTTCCTCGACAAAATCCGCGCGGAGCTGCAACGCCTCAACGACGCCCAGCCTCAGCCGGCGTCGTCGGCCGCGCTGTAGCGTTCCGGGATGAACCTGCGCGCGCTGGTCGCCGGGTGCGGTGCCTATCTTCCGGACCGGGTGCTGACAAACGACGAGCTCGCCGCCCGGCTCGACACCTCCGACGAATGGATCCGCCAGCGCACCGGCATCGCCGAGCGGCGCATCGCGGCCGACGGGCAGCTCACCTCCGACCTCGCCGTCGCCGCCGCCCGCCGCGCCCTCGACCGGGCCGGGATGAGCGGCAGCGACCTCGATCTGATCGTGCTGGCGACCGCGACCCCGGATCTGACCTTCCCGGCGACGGCGACCAAAGTCCAGGCGCAGCTGGCCATGAAGCGGGGCGCCGCCTTCGACGTGCAGGCGGTCTGCGCCGGCTTTATCTTCGCCCTGTCGGTGGCCGACAACGCGATCCGCCTCGGCCAGGCGCGCACCGCGCTGGTGATCGGGGCCGAGACCTTCTCGCGCATCCTCGACTGGGAGGATCGCGGCACCTGCGTGCTGTTCGGCGACGGCGCCGGCGCGCTGGTGCTCAGCGCGGCCCCGGACGGCGCTCCCGGCGGCCGCGGCGTGCTGTCGACGCATCTGCACAGCGACGGGTCGCAGCACGACATCCTCTATGTCGATGGCGGCCCGTCGTCGAGCCGCACGACCGGCTTTTTGCGCATGGAGGGGCGGGAGGTGTTCCGCCACGCCGTGCAAAACCTGTCCGAGGTCGTCGACGAGACGCTCGAGGCCAATGGGCTCACCGCCGCCGATATCGACTGGCTTGTGCCGCACCAGGCCAACAGCCGGATCATCGACGCGGTCGGCCGCCGCCTCGGGCTGCCGGCGAGTCGCGTCGTCAACACCGTGGCGCGCCATGCGAACACCTCGGCGGCCTCGATTCCGCTGGCGCTGAGCGAGGCGGTCGGCGACGGCCGTATCGTGCCGGGCAACCTTGTCCTGATGGAAGCGATCGGCGGCGGGCTGAGCTGGGGCGCGAGCCTGGTGCGCTGGTAGATATCCGAAGCCACTTAAATTTCCGCCGACAACGCTTTGGAATTTGACGACGTTTTACCGTCGGGCTAACCTCGGTCCCGAGGCAGGGGGAGGGTGTCATGGCCGGTCAGACGGTTACACGCGCTCAGCTCACCGAGGCGGTCTATCAAGAGGTCGGTTTGTCACGCAACGAGTCGGCCGAACTGGTCGAGTCGGTAATCGGGGAGATTTCCGGCGCACTTGCCCGCGGCGAGATGGTCAAGATTTCGTCGTTCGGCAGCTTTGCGGTCCGGCAAAAGGGCCAACGGGTCGGTCGCAACCCGAAGACGGGCCAGGAAGTTCCCATCAGTCCGCGCCGGGTCCTGGTGTTCCGGGCCTCGCACGCGCTGAAGGACAAGATCAACCACACGCTGGCGCAGCCGGCTGCGGGCGGTCGAGCCAGGGGGTCGTCGCGCTGAGGTGAGCGAGTTACATGAGGCGGCAGCCGGCCGACGAGCCAACAAGCGGGCTTCGGCCTTCCGTACGATCGGCGAGGTCGCCGAAGACCTCGACCTTCCCGCGCATGTGTTGCGGTTTTGGGAATCCAAATTCCCGCAACTGAAACCGCTCAAGCGCGGCGGCGGGCGGCGCTACTACCGGCCCGAAGATATCGCGCTGCTGCGCCGTATCCGGCAATGCCTGTACCAGGACGGCTACACGATCCGCGGCGTGCAGAAGCTGCTGCGCGAGGGCGGGCTCGGCGATGGCGGCGGTGCCGAGGGGGCGCCCGAGGAGACGACGCTGTTCCCGCTCGAACCGCTTCCGCCGCCGGTATCCAAGCCGCCGCGCCGGATGGGACCGAGCGTGATCGAGCCGACCGTCCCCGCGCTCGACCGCGCCGCGCTCGAAGAGGCCCGTCACGAGCTCCTCGAGGTGCGCGCCCTGCTCCGGCAGCTTCGCGGCGATCGCTAGCCCGCGTTGCGCCGCCCGCCCTGGGCCGGTATGATCCGCCTTCCTCGCCAGCCGAGCCCGGTCGGAGCGTAGCGCAGCCTGGTAGCGCATCAGCATGGGGTGCTGAGGGTCGAGAGTTCGAATCTCTCCGCTCCGACCATTCTCGGCCTTCTCAGCCGGAGTTCCCCCATGGCATCCGAGCGTCCCGAAAATCCGCTTGAACCGTGGCAATGGCCGGAGGCGCACTGGCGCAAGCTGGTCGACCGGGTACGGGCCGGGCGGTCGCTGCGGCCGTCCGAGTGGCCGGGCGGGGCGCGCTGCGCCGTGGCGCTGTCTTTCGACAGCGATCACGAGACCAGCGACCTGCGCGAAGGGGGAAAATCGATCGGCCGCCTCGCCTGGGGCCAGTTCGGCGCCCGGGTCGGCGTGCCGCGCATTCTCGACCTGCTCGGCAAGTATGGAGTGAAGGCCAGCTTCTATGTCCCCGCGGTGACGGCTCTTCTGCATCCCGACGAGCAGCGCCGCGTTGTCGCCGAGGGCCACGAGATCGGCATCCACGGCTGGATCCACGAACTCAACTCGATCCTTCCCTACGAGGCCGAGCGCGACCTGATGCTGCGCGCCGCCGATGTCCTCGAAAAGACCAGCGGGGTGCGGCCGGTCGGGCTGCGCACGCCGTCCTGGGATTTTTCCTGGAACACGCTGGCGATCGAGGCGGAGATGGGCCTTCTCTACGACTCGTCGCTGATGTCGGACGAGGATTGCTACGAGCTGCTGCTCGACGGCAAGCCGTGCGGCGTCGTCGAGCTGCCGGTCGAATGGGTGCGCGACGACGCGGTCTATTTCATGATGAACCGCTTTTCGGCCCTGCGCCCCTACACGCCGCCGGCCGACGTCCTCGACATCTTCCGCCGCGAATTCGAGGCCGCCTACGAGGCGGGCGGCATCTTCCAGCTGACGATGCACCCGCATGTGATCGGCTACCGCTCGCGCATCTGGATTATCGAGGAGCTGATCCGCATGGCCCAGGCGCGGCCCGGCGTGTGGTTCGCGACCCATGCCGATGTCGCCCGCTGGGCCAGGGACCACGCCGCGTAGGGCATTGCGAAAAGGCCCGGCGCCTTGCGGAGCCGGGCCTTTTGCAGACGGGAGCGCGCTAGTACTTGCGCTTGATCTCCGGGTCTTCCTTGGCGGCATGACTCTTGCCGACCATCTCGGCCTCTTCGAGCTCGCGCCGCTCGTCGCCTTCCAGCGCCTTCTCCGCCTCGCGAGCCTTATCGTCGACCTTGCCGCTCTCGACAAAACGCCGCTGCGACTCGTTGTATTGGCGCGCGGCAGTGCGATTTCCCTCGCCTTCATTCTGCTGACGCTGAGGTTGGTCTTTACGGTTCTTGTCCATCGGACCTCCTTTGCTTGCATCCGCAAACAAAAGCGCGCCGATCCGGTTCCCTATCGGGGCACCGCCGCGCGGAACCGCAGCCGGACGTAGTCGGCGATCCAGCGGCCGTCCTCGGCGACCAGGGTCGGGCGGAGGAGGGCGATCGTCTCCGCGCGGGCCGCCAGCCGGTCGTCCGCGGACAACGGCGCCAGAAACGGCTCGCAAAAGGCGTCGAGCCACAATTCTATGCCGCCGGTCAGATGGGTCGGCCGCGGGATGATCGCGATGCTGTCGACCGCGAACCCCGCGGCTTCGAGCTTGGCCCGATAGGCCTCCGCGCTCGGGAAGTACCACGGGTTGTGCGATGCCGCGTCGATCCCCCGGCGGGCCAGAACCGCGGTCAGGGCGACGACGACGGCGGCGACATTGTTGTGCCCGCCCATCTCGGCGACGAACCGGCCGCCCGGCTTCAGCGCGCGGCGCACCCCGGCGATCACCGCGTCGGGGTCCTTCATCCAGTGGAGCGCGGCATTTGAGAAGACCGCGTCGAATTCCCGCGAGAAGCCGAGCCGCTGGCCGTCGGCGAGACGCGCGTCGAGCCCGCGCGCGCGGGTGGCGGCGATCAAATCGGGCGCCGCGTCGACGGCTACAACCGTCGCGCCGGCGGCGGCGATCTTTTCCGCCAGCATGCCGTCGCCGCAGCCGAGGTCGAGAATGCGCTCGCCGGGCCGCGGCGCCAGCAGATCGACGACCGGCAGGCCGAGCACCGGCACGAAGCCGCCGGCGGTCGCGTATCGTTCGGCTTCCCAGGTTTGCGGCGCGATCTCACTCATCGCCGCAGTCTACGGATGTCCGCCTCACGCCGTCCACGGGCTGCGCGCGCTTGCCGCGGCCAGGACATCGCGGAACGGGCTGCGCATCGAGGGCCGGTCTGTGCTCGCCCGGTCGCGGAGGCCGCGGATTTCGTCTCTGAGCCCGGCGGTGATCTCGACATGCGCCACCCTCAACTCGGCAAGAAGCTGTTCGGCGAGACTCGCCCGGCTCTGGGCGGCCAGCAATTCCTCGCTGAGGTCGCATAGGCGCTGCTCGCTCTCGTCGACGCGGCGCAGGAGCATCCGCCGCAGATCGAGGTTCTCGCGATTGAGCCGCTCGTATTCCGCCTGCAACTCCCCGGGATTGGCGGCGGGGGCGCTTTTCCGCGCGAGGTCGGCGAGCGAGGCCCCGCCCGCGGTGCGGCGGTAGCCGTTGATCGCGGCGAGCACTTCCTCGTCGCTGGTATTCGGATGGAGGGCGACCTCGAGGCAGCGGATCGCGGTATCCCAACTGTTCCGTTCCATGATCCGCCAACGCCCCTCGCCCTGGAAAAAGACGAGCGGATTTGGAATTTGTTGCAGAAAATTTTGCTCCGGTAGAATGGACCGGTATGTCCGAAATCGTCGAATTGTCGGTGGAGGCGCTGGGCGTCCAGGGCGACGGCGTCGCGTATTGGCGCGGCGAGACCGTGTTCCTCCCGTTCGCGGTCCCGGGCGACCGGGTGCGGGCGCGGCTCGGCGCGCGGCGCGGGCAGGGGCGCGAGGCGCGGGTCGTCGAGATGCTGGCGCCAGGACCCGGCCGCGCCGACCCCGTATGCCGGCATTTCGGCCGCTGCGGCGGGTGCGCTCTCCAGCATCTCGACGGCGACGCGTATCGTGCGCTCAAGCTGGCGGCGCTGCACGGGGCGCTGCGTCGAGTCGGGATCGACCCTGCCGTCGTCGCGCCGCTGCGCGAGGTTCCCCCCGGCCGGCGGCGTGCGCGGTTGGGGCTGCGCCCGCCGGCCCTGGCCGGCTTCCGCGAGCGCTTCAGCCACGCCCTCGTCGATCTCGACGAATGCGCGGTGCTCGACCCCGCGTTGTTCGCGCTGGTCGCGCCGTTGCGGGAACTGGCGCGGTTCGGACCGGCTGAGGTGACGCTGACCCACACCGACAGCGGCGTCGACATGCTCATCGAGGCGGCGGCCCGGCCCTCGCTGGCGGCGCTCGAAGCGCTCGCGGCCTTCGCCGAGCGCCATGACATCGCGCGCATCGCGTGGGGCGACATGACGGTCGTCGAGCGCCGGCCGGTGCGGGTCCAGCTCTCCAGCGTCGCCGTGCCGTTCCCGCCCGGCGCGTTCCTCCAGGCGAGCGCGGCGGCGGAAGCCGCGCTCGTCGCCGAGGTGACCGCCGCGATCGGCAGGGCGAGGCCGGTGCTCGATCTCTACGCCGGGCTCGGCACTTTCGCGTTCGCGCTCGGCGGCGGCGT
>DASUIE010000168.1:0-19113 GCA_036273175.1 Allostellaceae bacterium | reverse complement strand
AACAATGGATTTGATATTGATGAAGTGAACGGTAGATTCGTCGAGCCAGTCGCCCCCCACTGCGATCGGAGCGGACATCGAGACCGGCAGGGTTACACCTTAAGAAGCGGCTCCGGCTGTCTCACGATCGGGGTCCACCTCAGATACTGACACTCATGATGCGGCCTCCGTGATCGCCGGCCGTTGAGAGCGAGGCAGTCGAATCGTAAATTCGGTGAATTCACCCACGTCGCTGTCGACCGCGATCGTGCCGCCATGCTGCTGCGTGATGATGTCATAGCTGATCGATAGCCCAAGCCCAGTCCCTTCGCCGGTCGGCTTGGTCGTGAAGAACGGCTGGAAGAGCTTGTCCTTGATCTCAGGCGGAATGCCGCCGCCGTTGTCCCGCACCCGGATCTCGACCGCGTCACCAAGATCGTGCGTCGCCACCTTGAGGGTCGGACAGAAGTCGGGCTCGGCGCCGTCATGCCGGCGCTTGGTGGCGGCGTAGAAGCCGTTGCCGATCAGATTGAGCAAAACCCGCGTCATATCCCGCGGCACCAAGTCGACCCGGGCGATGCCCGAACCGAGATCGCGTTCCAGGGTGATGTTGAAATTCTGGTCCTGGGCGCGGGCTCCGTGATAGGCGAGGTTGAGGGCGTCTTCGACGAGGGCGTTGAGGTCGGTGGGCTGGCGCTCGCCGCTGCCGCCGCGCGAATGGGCCAGCATCGATTTGACGATGCCGTCGGCGCGGCGGCCGTGCTCGCCGATCTTGTCGAGGTTGCCGGTCAGCATCTCGATGGTCTCGTCGAGGTCGGCGCGGGCCTCCTCGCCGAGCCCGGATAGAGCCGGCGCGGCAGTCTGCTTCAGCTCGTCCAAGAGCTCGATCGACAGCTGGGCGAAGTTGTTGACGAAGTTGAGCGGGTTTTTGATCTCGTGCGCGATCCCCGCGGTCAGCTGACCCAGCGACGCCATCTTCTCCGCCTGGATCAAATTCGCCTGGGCCGCCTGCAGATCGTCATGCGCCTGGCGCAGCTCCCGTTCCCGCTGGCGCTGCTCGTCGAACAGCTTGGCGTTGCGCACGGCCAGCGCCGATTGCGCCGCGAACGCCTCGATCAGCGTCACGATCTCTTGCGTGAACTCGCCGGTCTCGCGGCGCAGCACGACGAGCCCGCCGATAATCCGGCCCTCGTAATAGAGCGGCGCGCCGAGCAGGGCCCGATAGCCCACCGCGGCCAAAAGGCTCCATAGCCGCGGCGCCGCGGCATCGATACGGCTCAGGTCGGGCACCTCGACCGTCGAGACGGTGCTGGGCGGGGCGTGAATCCGCGTCGCCTTGAGCTGCTCGGCGAAGTCGGCGTCGATGCCCTGGCTGGCGTGAAACCGAAATTCCTCCCGGTCCTCGTCATAGGTGAACATCACCCCGGCCGCCGCATGGGAAAACTCCACGGCCTGGGCGATGACCATATTCAGCACGCTCTCGAAATCGAGGGTCGAGCCGACCGCCCGGCCGACCCCGCGCAGCGCCTCCAATTGCGCGAGCGTCTGGCGCAAATCGCGCAGCGTGTCGCGGAACGCCGCCAGCGTCTTCGCCATCGCCCCGGTCTCGTGCGGGCCGGGGGGCGGGATATCGACCGCGATGTCGCCGGCGTTGAGCCCATCCATCGCGACGACCAGGCGCCGCAGCGGCCAGGCGATGGAGCCGACGACAAAAAAGGCGAAGACGACGCCGAACAGCACGGCGGCGGCGACGACGAACTGCGCAAAGCGCGTCGCCACCGCGGCCTCGGCGACCACCTTATCGCGCGCCGCGGCGGCCTCGGCCGTGGTCTCGGCGACGATCGAGGCGAGCAGCTGGTCTACCTTGATGCTGTGCAGCCGCGCCTGCGCCAGCAGCGAATTGCCGATCACCCGGCGGTCGTCGGTGTATTCCTCGACCGCCCGGTGGGCGAGGTCCTCATACAGCGCCAGCTCGCTGCGCACCGCCTCGATGCGGACCGGCTTGCGCTGGGCGAGCTGGTCGAGATAGCCCTCCATCCGGGCGCGCGCGGTCTTGGCGTTGGTCTCGGACAAGGTCAACAGGCTGACCGCGAGATCGGTCATCCAATAGCGCATCTCGCCAAAGGCAAGCTGGGCGCTGTTGGCTTCTTCGATCGTCGTGAGGAGATTGCCCGCCTCGACCACCCCGGCCGTGTTCTTGCTGAGCTGGCGCGATAGATAGAACGTCGTCGACACCAGCACCGCGAGGAGCGTCCCCGCGAGCAGGATGATCCGGGTACGGATGCTGAAACGGGCGAGCAGGCCGCCGGCGCCGGCCTCGGCGGCCGCGGGGCCGGCGCCGACGGCCGCCATCCCGGCGGCTGGCACCGGCGGCAATGAGGAGCGGGCGGTGAGGGGCATCGCCGCCTAGCGATAGAGCGTGATGCTGATGATGCCGCCAAGGTCGCCGATCTTGCCGCCCTCCTTGGGATATCCGGTGATATCCATCTCGCCCTTTGGCGAGCCGTGACAGGACAGGCAGGAATCCGAGTAATATTCCGGCACCATGACGCGATAGGCGGGCCGGCCCTTAGCTTCGGCCATCGCCGCATAGGGCTCTCCGCGCACCCAGCTCGGGCTGAGCAGCTTGGTTTTGATGACGTTCTGCTCCCAGGCGTCGGGGCGGGCCTTGAGGTTGCGCACCAGCTCGGGCGGCGCGGTGACCTTGATCTCGGCCTCGCCCTTGGCGAGCCGGGCGAAGGCCTCGCCGATCAGCCGCCCGAACGTGGCCGGGATGAAGGCCTTGAACCCGGTCCCCTTCTCGTTGATCGTCGATTGATGCGCGTCCATCACCTCGCGGATCGCGTTCATCATCGCTCGGATCAGCCGGCCGTGACGCGTGGCGGGGTCGATCGCGTTGGGGTCCACATGGGTCTGTTGCCGATATTCCTGGACCGCCTCGGCCAGCACCACGTCGCCGGTGAGGCCCTTGTCGCCGATGTTCGGGTTATTGATCCGCTCCTGGTTGTTGGAGATGATCGCCCGCGCGTCGCGCAGCATCTCCGCCAGGCTCTGGGCGATCTTTTCGTCCTCGCCGCTGGGCTTGTCCTGCGCCGCGGCCGGGACCGCCGCGATCAGCAGCAGCCCAAAAAGCATATAGCGGAGCCGGCTCGATCCGGCGGTGCGCAAGGCGAGGCTTCGCCGATCAGACATGGTCACCTCCGGGCGACGCGGGCCGGACTCTGCACGCTGGCGCAGGCCGGCGCAACCGTCAGTCTTTCGGCGCCGCCCGTTTCATGTGGCGGGATACGACCGACGACGATGAGCACTATGTCTACGCTACAACCGTTCGAGAATGAGCGCGCCCTCGAAGGATACGCGAGCTGCTGTGTCGCCAAGGTATCGGCGACACGGCAGCCGTTGAGGCAGTGCGTTGCACGAGCTCTACGGTTTTCCTGCTCGACCGTAACCGGGATTAACATCCACGACAGCGGGATCTACCTTCACGACAGCAAGATCCCCTTGCCGGCGCTTCCGGCCGAAAGCTCAATGACATCAATGTTCCTAGCGCCATCGCCTATCCCACGGTCGCCCAAAAGGCTCCCTTGCTTGTGTTTGCTTCAGTATGATAACTATATGTCGTGACGGAGCCGCGTGACCCGACCCTCGATGTGCTTCTCGACCTTGATGGGCAGGTTCTCGTGGTGGACCCGGAGGGCGGCCAATGGGTCCGGTTCGTGGTGACGCGGGTGCCGGTATCGCCGGGGAAACCGCACGGCATCGACTACTCGCTCACGCTGCACGGGCCAGACGGCGAGCGGCTGTCGGCTTCGACAATGCTCATCCGGTGGCACGGCAGAAGCGCGGCGATCCGCAGGACCATCGCCACCGGCTGCGGAGCATTCGGCCCTACGAATACCGGGATGCGGCAACCTTGCTCGCCGACTTCTGGACGACGGTGGATGCGGTGTTGCGTGAGAGAGGAGTGATCCCATGACCACATTGAAGGTCGGCATCGCGAGCTACGACGAGATGAAGGCGCGCACGATGGCCGTCGCGCGCGGCGAACGTCGCGTGCCGACCGACGAGGCTAAGGTCTGGTTCACTTCGACCGAGTCCTTCGCCAAGGTCTTGTCGGCCGGCAATCGCGAATTGCTGCGCGTCATCGTCGAGAAGGCGCCCGGCTCGCTCGACGAGTTGGCGCGGATCACCGGGAAGGCGAAGTCGAACCTGTCGCGCACGCTGCGCACGATGGAAGGCTACGGTCTGGTCCGCCTCGAACGCGGCGAGCGCGGTCGCATTACACCCAAGGTCATGCACGAGCGCGTGGAGCTGGACCTGCCCCTCACGCTGTCGCGCAAGGCGAGCTGAACCCTGACCGCTTGGGCGCGAGCAGGCCGGAGCGCCATCCCGTCAAGACTGGCGCGAGCGCTCTCCTCGATACCGATCTGCCCGACGGGACAAGGGCGTTGGCGGATGGGGTGGGATTCGAACCCACGGCGGGCTTGCACCCGCGCCGGTTTTCAAGACCGGTGCCTTAAACCGCTCGGCCACCCATCCGATCGTTGCCGCGGCATCCTCTCGCTTACGCGCGGATGGAGGTCAAGGGTCGTGGGTGTCCTTGCGCCGCCCGGGCCGGAAGTTCAGGGTGGCGATCGAACAGTCTGGACCCTTGATGACCCCGCCCAAAATCGTCGCCGCGGCCTTTCTCTTCGCCATCGCCGCGGGCTCGGGGGCGAACGCCCAGTCGCCGTACCCGCCCTATCCCTACTATCGGCCGGCGCCCACTCCCCCGTCGTGGAGCTACGACCCCTACACCAGCGGCCTGGCCGGATGCCCGCAATGGCACAACGGCGATCTCACCCCGTGCCGCGAGAAGATGCCGCCGACCTACGGCCAGCCGGATTACTGGCCGCGCTAACGATTTTCCACTGCGAGAGAGGTTGACGATGGCTGAAGACGACGCCCTGTTCCAAAAGGGCATGCCGATCCGGCGCGAGGTGCTGGGGCCCGAATATGTCGATGCGTCGATGGCGCGGGCCGACGAGTTCATGATGTCGTTCCAGCGCGCGACGACTGCCTGGGCCTGGGGCTGGGCCTGGGGCGAGGGCACGCTCGACCGCAAGACGCGCAGCCTGATGAACCTGGCGATGCTGACCGCGCTCAACCGCGCGCCGGAGATCAAGCTCCACGTCAAGGGCGCGCTCAACAACGGCGTCACGGTCGACGAGATCAAGGCCGCGCTGCTGCACGCGACCGCCTATTGCGGCATTCCGGCCGGACTCGACGCGTTTCGCGCGGCCCATGAGGTGCTGGTCGCCGAAGGGGTGCTCGGCGCCAAGCGCTGACCGCCCGGTCACGCCGCCGCGGTGGCGCGCAAGGCCTCCGCGATCGCCTGGACGAGCTGCTCTTGCCGGAATGGCTTGCCCAGCATCGGCACCCGCGGCCGCGCGCTGGCCGGGAGCTCGGCATAGCCCGACACGAGGATGGCCGGCGTCTGGGGCCACTTCTCGGCGATCGACTGCACGAGCTGGAGGCCGCTCATGCGCGGCATCGCCTGGTCGGTGATCACCAGGTCGATGCGGCGCTCCCGCAGCACCTCGAGCGCCTGCCGGGCCGAGTTCGCCTGCAGCACGGTGTGGCCCAGATCCTCCAGCATCGCCACCATGTTCGTCAGCACCAGCGGGTCGTCGTCGACCGCAAGCGCGACGAGCCGCACCGGTTCCGCGCCGTTTATCCCGGCTCCGGAGGGATCGGCGCCGTCGCCCGAAATTTCGCCCGCCTCCGCGGCTTGCAGCCACAGCTCCGCGGTGGTGCCGACGCCCTTTCGGCTCTTCAGCACGAGCCGGCCGCCCGATTGCTGGGCCAAGCCCTGGACCATCGGCAGGCCGAGCCCCGTGCCCTTGCCGTCGACCTTGGTCGTGAAGAACGGCTCGGCGGCGCGCGCCAGCGTCTCCGCGCTCATGCCCTCTCCGGAATCCCTGACGGTCAGACAGATATAATGGCCCGGCATCAACTCGCCGGCGTCGGCTTCGGGGATGCGCACATTGCGCGTGCCGACCGAGATCACCCCGCCGTCGGGCATCGCGTCGCGCGCATTGACCATCAGGTTGAGCAGGGCGGATTCGAGCTGATGCGGGTCGGTCCGGATTGGCGCGAGACCGGGTTCGATGTCGATGTCGATATTCACCGAGGGACCAAGCGATTGCTGCAGCAGGCCGGTCATTCCGCGCAACAGGGAACCGAGATCGACCAGGGTTAATTTCAGTTCCTGGCGCCGGGCGAAGGCGAGCATGCGCTGCGTCAGCGCGGCGCCGCGCTCCGCCCCTCTGACGGCGTTGTCGAGCAGCTCGACGGCCTTCGGGTCGTTTTCCGGCAGCCGTCTGCGCAGCAATTCGAGGCTGCCGAGCACCGCCGCGAGCAGATTGTTGAAGTCGTGGGCAACGCCGCCGGTCAGCTGGCCGACGATCTCCATCTTTTGCGCCTGCATCAGCGCCTCGCGCGCCTCTTCGAGGGCGCGCTGGGCTTCCCGGCGCTCGGTCAGGTCGCGGGTGATCTTGGCGAAGCCGACCAGACCGCCCGAGGGGCTCCGGATCGGGTCGATGACGACCGAAGCCCAGAACCGGCGGCCGTCCTTGCGGATGCGCCACCCCTCCTGCTCGTAGCGTCCTTCGCGCGCCGCGATCGCCAAGTTGCGCGCCGGGATGCCTGCAAGCCGGTCGTCCTCGTCGTAAAACCGAGAAAAGTTTTGGCCGAGGATCTCCGCGGCGGAGTAACCCTTTAGCCGCTCGGCGCCGGGGTTCCAGCTTGTCACCCGTCCATTCGGGTCGAGCATGTAGATTGCGTAATCGGTAATCGCCCCGACCAGCAGGCGATAGCGCGCGTCCTCGGTATAAGGTGCTTCCACCCGCAGCCCGTCTTCCATCATTCTCGCTCGGCGCACGCCACGCTCCAACACCTCGAACAGCGCTCCGGGGCAACTCGTTCCGGAAAACCGGTCGTTGACGGAACCCAGCTACCTCTTTCGCGGTTCTATCGATTCGAGAGGTGGGGATGCAGCATAAAATTGAGATGCATAAAATTCAGATATCGATGAACGATCCCGGGCTCGTCGCGCAGATGCGCCGCATGCGGCGATGGCTCGACGAGCGGCGGTTTCAGCCGAGCGGCTTTCAGTACGAGCAGCGCCGCGACCGGGTCCTCGTTCGCGTGGCCTTTTCGGTGGAGCACGAGGCGCGGGCTTTCGCCGCCCACTTCAACGGCTGGTCGGTCGTCGAGTAGCCGGCCGGAACCGCCCGAACGCGATGGGTGTTCGGCAAAGAGGTCTGGCGAAATCGGAAAACGGGCCGAAAGGAGCAGAGGACAGCCCGATGTTGGGTGGCTCAGGTAAGCATAAATCGCTGAAGATACTGGTTGTCGAAGACAATTTGCTGGTGGCTGAGACGATCGTCCAGGCCCTCGAGGACAATGGTTACGAGGTTGTCGGGCCGGCGCCCAATCTCGGTCGCGGGCTGGAGCTGGCAAGCGGGACCGATCTCGATGGCGCGCTGCTCGATGTCAATCTCGGCGGCCGCTTCTGCTTCCCGATCGCGCGGGTGCTCTCTGACCGCCATGTGCCGTTCATGTTTCTGACCGGATACGACGACGCGACGATCATCCCGCCCGAGTTGCGCGAGACGAAGCGTCTGGTTAAACCTTTCCATGTCGCCGATCTCGGCGCCGTCGCGGTTAAGACGTTTGGTGATCCTGAAGCAGCTTGTTCCTGAAAGGGGACGTCATGGCCAAGACACGCAAATGGTCCGCCGATGTAACGGAGCACAGCGACGCGCTCGACCTCGAGGAAAACATCTTTGAATCGCACGACCCCAAGCGCATAGCCGCGTCGCTGAAGCGCTCGGCCGAACACAGCGAGCGGCGCAAGTCGAGCCCGTTCCGCGCGGCGATGTCGATGCTGGTGTTCTACATCAACCGAGCCGGCAAGAACCTCTCCGCCGCCCAGAAGCGGCGTCTCGAGGCAGCCAAGGACGAACTCCGCCGCCAGTTCGGGCGGCCGGTCGAGCACTAGCCATGCCGCGCGCAAGCTGGAACGGGTTTCTGCGCCTGTCGCTGGTGTCGTGCCCGATCTACCTGTCCCCGGCGGTGACCGAGGCGGCGCATATCCGCCTGCACCAGCTCAATCCGAAAACCGGCAACCGGCTGCGCCAGCAGCTCATCGACGGCGAAACCGGCGACCCGGTCGAGCGCGCCGATATCGTCAAGGGCTACGAATACGACCGTCACCAATACGTGACGATCGACGACGACGAGCTCGCCGCGCTGAAGATCGAGTCGTCGCAGACGGTCGATCTCGACAGTTTCGTCCGGCGCGACGACATCGACCCGCTCTATCTCGACGCACCGTATTACGTCTATCCGGACGGCAAGATCGCGATCGAGACCTTCCGCGTCATCGGCGAGGCGATGGAGAAGGCCGGCCGGGTCGGCATCGGCCGGATCGTGCTGTCCAGCCGCGAGCGCGCGGTGATGGTCGAGCCGCGCGGCGGGGGCATGCTGATGCGCATGCTGCGCGGCGAGGAGGAGGTCCGTAAGGCCGATTTCGGCGATGCCGACGGCCACGCCGACCCCGACATGGTCGCGGTGGCCGAGACGATCATCGAGCGGCGGGCCGGCGAGTTCGATCCGTCGGCGTTCCGCGACCGCTATCAGGACGCGCTGCGCGAGCTGGTCGAGAGCAAGGTCAAGGGCAAGCCGATCAAGCGCAAGAGCGCCGAGGCGCCGCCCAAGGTGGTCGACCTGATGGAGGCGCTGAAGCGCAGCCTCGCTCAGAGCAAGTCGAAGCCGGCTCCCAGGAGCAAGGAGGCCGACCGGCGCCAGGCCCATCTGCTGCTCCCGGTCGAGGGCGGCAAGGGCAACGCCGAGCCCGCGGCGAAACCGGCGGCCAAGCCGGCGGCTCGGACGCGGAAAAAGGCGTCGTGAGCCTCGACACCTATCGGCACAAGCGCGACTTCACCCAGACCGCCGAGCCGAGCGGCGACAGCGCCGTAGCGCCGTCGGACCGGCTGCGTTTCGTGATCCAAAAGCACGATGCGCGCCGGCTCCACTACGATCTGCGGCTGGAGCTCGACGGCGTGTTCAAATCCTGGGCGGTGACGCGCGGCCCGTCGCTCGATCCGCGCGACAAGCGCCTCGCCGTCGAGGTCGAGGACCATCCGCTCGCCTACGGCGATTTCGAGGGCACCATTCCCGAGGGGCAATATGGCGGCGGCACGGTCCAGCTCTGGGACCGCGGCTATTGGGCGCCGGAGGACGGCTTCTCGCCGCAAACGGCGCTGGCCAAGGGCGAGCTCAAATTCCGCCTCGACGGCGAGCGGCTGCAGGGCGGCTGGGTGCTGGTGCGGCTCAAGCACGACCGCGCCCGCGGCAAGCGCACCAACTGGCTGCTGATCAAGCACCGCGACGCGGCGGCGCGGGACGGGCACGGCGACGCGGTGCTGGAAGAGGACCGCTCGGTCGCGTCCGGCCGGCCGATGGCGGCGATCGCGGCCGGCAAGGGGCGCGGCGCCAAGTCGTTTTTGCTGAAGGGCGTTAGGACCGTCGCGCCCGACGCGCGCTGGAATTCGGTCGATCCGCCCGAATTCGTGCCGCCGCAGCTGTGCCGACCGGCGGGCCGCCCCCCGTCGGGCGAGGGTTGGGCGCATGAGATCAAGTTCGACGGATACCGGCTGCAGCTCCGGGTCGCCGCGCGAAAGGCGGCGCTGAAGACGCGGAAGGGCCTCGACTGGACCGTCAAGTTCCCCGAGATCGCCAAAGACGCCGCGAAGCTCCCCGATGCGCTGATCGACGGCGAGGTCGTCGCGCTAGACGGCAGCGGCATTCCCGATTTCTCGGCTCTCCAGGCCGCGCTTTCCGAAGGCAAGACCGGCAATCTCGTCTTCTTCGCCTTCGACCTCCTTTTCGCCGAGGGCGAGGATTTACGGGAAAAACCGCTGGTCCAGCGAAAGGCGCGGCTCGAAGCGCTGCTGCGCAAGGCCGGGTCGCGCCTCCGCTATGTCGAGCATTTCGAGACCGATGGCGGCGCGATCCTCGAATCGGCCTGCCGCGCCTCGCTCGAAGGGGTGGTGTCGAAGCGCCTCGACGCGCCCTATGCCTCGGGTCGCGGCGACAGCTGGGTCAAGGCCAAGTGCCGCGGCGGGCACGAAGTGGTGATCGGCGGGTGGAGCAGCGAGGGGCCGCGGCTGCGCTCGCTGCTGGTCGGTGTCAGGCGCGGCGACCATCTCGTCCATATCGGCCGCGTCGGGACCGGTTTCGGCCAGGCCGTCGTCGACCGGCTGATGCCCCGGCTCAAGGCGGCCGCGGCGGCGAAGAGCCCGTTCGGCGGCGCCAATGCGCCAAAGCCCAAGCCCGGTATCCATTGGCTGAAGCCCGAGCTGGTCGCCGAGATCGAGTTTGGCGGCTGGACCGATGCCGGGCTCGTGCGCCAGGCGGCATTCAAGGGGCTGCGGGACGACAAGCCGGCCGAGGAGGTCGAGGCCGAGCTCCCGGCGGAGAGCGATACGCGCGTCGCGAAACCATTGCCGAAGGGAACCGGCCGCGCGGTCGTGATGAATGTGGCGATCACCCATGCCGACAAGGTGCTGTGGCCCAATCCTGGCGTCGCCAAGGCCGAACTCGCAGAATACTACGCGGCGGTCGCCGAATGGATGATGCCGCATATCGCCGGGTGTCCCTGCTCGATCGTCCGCGCGCCCGACGGTATCGACGGCGAGCATTTCTTCCAGCGCCATTCGATGCCGGGGCAATCGCGGCTGATCGAGGAAGTCTCGGTCTCGGGCGACCGCAAGCCCTATGTCCAGATCGACCGGCCGGAGGCGTTGATCGCGGTGGCCCAGCTCGGCGGCGTCGAGCTGCATCCGTGGAATTGCGCACCGGGGCGGCCGGACGTGCCGGGCCGCTTCGTCTTCGACCTCGACCCCGCGCCCGATCTCGGATTCTCCGCCGTCATCGCCGCGGCCAAGGAGATCAAGGAACGGCTCGAGGCGCTCGGCCTGGTGACCTTTTGCAAGACCACCGGCGGCAAGGGTCTTCACGTCGTCGTGCCGCTGAAGGCGCCGGCCAAGGGCGGCCCCGACTGGCCCGCCGCCAAGGCTTTCGCCCGCGAGGTCTGCGCCCGGATGGCGGCGGACAGCCCGACCCGCTACCTGATCAACATGGCCAAGAAAGAGCGGGGCGGCCGCATCTTTCTCGATTATCTGCGCAACGACCGGATGTCGACCGCGGTCGCCGTGCTGTCGCCGCGGGCGCGCCCCGGCGCGACGGTGTCGATGATGCTCGGATGGGGCCAAGTCCGCGCCGGCCTCGATCCGCGAAAATTCACGATCCGCACCGCGCCCGCGCTTTGCGCCAAGGGCACGGTCTGGGACGGGTACGACGAGGCCGCGCGCCCGCTCGCGCCGGCGATCAAAAGGCTTACGCAAAAGGGTTAGTACAAGTTTCACGGTGATCGGCGTGAATAGAGCGCGTTATCTCACGTTGTGGCGGCGGCTAATCGCGAGGAGCGGATGACCGAGCACGAACATGGCCACGTGGACAACCGCGAATTCGACGCTTCGCTCGTGGCGGCGAGGCGGAACCGGGCCTGGTTCGCCGAGCGCGGCATTTTCGCCGTCGATCTGGTCGGCGGTCCCGGCTCGGGCAAAACCACCCTGATCGAGCGCACCATCCGCGAGCTGCGCGGAAGGCTCGCGGTCTCGGTTCTCGCCGCCGCCCCGGCAAAGGGGCTCGACGGCGACCGGGTTCGCGCCGCCGGCGCGCCGGCTGTTGCGGTTGCGGTCGGCTCGCAATGCCATCTCGACGCCGAGATGGTGACTCGCGGTCTCGCCGAGTTGCAGCCGGCGCCGGGTTCGGCGGTGCTGATCGAGAATGTCGGCAATCTCGTCTGTCCGGCCCGGATCGATCTTGGCGAGCGGGCCAAGGCGGTCGTTCTCTCGGTGACCGAGGGCGACGACAAGCCGCTCAAATATCCGGACATCTTCGCGGCCGCGGCGGTGCTGGTGATCAACAAGATCGACCTCTTGCCGCATGTCGATTTCAACGTCGACCGCGCCGTCGCGCATGCCCGCGCCGCCAATCCGGGCATCCAGCCGATCTGGCTCTCGGCCCGCTCGGGCAAGGGGCTCGGCTGCTGGTGCGACTGGCTCCGCCGCGAGGCCGGCGGCGCCCGGGACCGCGCCGCCTAGCCGCGTTTCGCCGCCCCGGCGACCCCCATCAGCTGCTCCAGCACCTCATAGGGCTGGGCGCCGACGACGCCGCGTTTCGCCGCGACAAAGGTCGGCACGCCGGTGACGCCGTATTGCGCCGATTTCGCCCAGTCGGCGTCGACCGCATCCGAAAATCGCCGCGACTCGATGACCTCGCGCGCCGCCTTGCCGTCGAGCCCGATCGATTCTGCGATCTCAATGAGGATGTCGGGCTCGCCGATATTGCGGCTGTCGACGAAATAGGCGCGGTACAGCGCGTCGTGCAGCTTGTCGCCGCCGCCCGGCAGCGTGTCGGCCCATTTGCCCAGCTCCTGGGCGAGCCGGCTGTTGTAGCTGTGGGTGCGCCGCCCATAGGGCAGCCCCTCCGCGTCCATCAGCGTCTTCATGCGCTGATAGGCCGCCTCGGGGTCGATCCCGCGGCCGGCATAGAATTCCGCCATCGACCGACCCTCCTGCGGGGTGTCGGGGTGCAGCGGAAAATGCACGAGCTTGGTTTCGATCTCGTACGCCGCCTTGAGCTTTTCAATACGCACGGTACTGAGGTAGCACCAGGGTCAGACGTAGTCGGTGAAAATCTCCAGCGTGACCGGTTCGGCCATCGGGCCTCCTCGCGGCTCGGGGTTCATGTCGGGTATTTAAGGGCGGGCGGGCGAAACGGCAATGGACATCGGCGATACCGCACCTCCGGCCCGCACCGGCCTGCCGCCCGTCGTCTTCGTCTATCTGGCGATCGTCGTCGTGACCTGGGCGGCCAACTGGCCGCTGATGAAGCTGGCGATCGGCGATGTCCCGCCGCTCCTGTTCGTGCTGCTGCGGCTGGTCGGCGGGCTTTTGCTGGTGGCGCCGGCGCTGGTCGCGGCCGGGCAGGGGCTGGCGCCGTTGCGCGGCGAGCGCTGGGGCCTCTTCTGGGTCGGGCAGGCGCAGGTCGCCGGGTTTCTCATTTGCAGCATCATCGGCCTGTCGATCGTGCCGGCCGGCCGCGCGATCGTGCTCGCCTATACGATGCCGCTCTGGGCGATCCCGATCGGCATCTTCCTGTGGCCCGAGCCGCTCGGGCGCAAGGCCTTGATCGGCGCCGGGATCGGGTTCGCCGGCTTGGTGCTGTTCATGAACCCGGGCCTCGTCGACTGGACCGATCCGCGCGTCCTCGCCGGCAACGCCCTGTTGCTCGCGGCGGCGATCCTCTGGGCGCTCGGCTCGTGCTTCTACCGCCGGCGCCGCTGGCGTTCGCCGTTCTGGGTACAGACCTTCTGGCAGCTTCTGGTGAGCCTCATCCCCGCCGCGGCGATCGTGCTCCCGGGCATCGCCGGCTGGCATGTCCACCTCACCCCGACGGTCGCCGCGATCGTGCTCTACAACTGCGTCGTCACCACCGCGCTCGGCTATTTCCTGTGGAACAAGGTGCTGTCGCTGATGCCGGCGGCGATGGCCGGGCAGGTCATGACGCTGACCCCGATCGGCGGGTTCGTGCTCTCGACCTGGCTCTTCGGCGGCGCGGTCACCGCCGACGTGATCGCCAGCATCGTCCTGATCGTCGCCGGGATTTGCGTGACTCTGAGCCGGTAGACAGGCCGCATCCCTCGCCCCTAGAGTCGGCCCCAGATTTTACGGAGGAAACGATGCCCGACAACAAATCCGGGACCAGCGACATTTTCGAGGCGATCCATACCAACCGCGCGATGCGGCGGCTGAAGCCCGATCCGGTGCCGGACGAGCTCATCGCGAAGGTGCTGAAGGCCGGCCAGGCCGCGGCGAGCGGCGGCAACACCCAGCGCTGGAAATTCCTCGTGCTCAAGGACCCGGCCAAGAAAAAGGCGGTGCAGGTCTATTACAAAAAGCTGTTCGACGAGGTCGTCGGCCCGCGCTATGCGTCGAGCCCGGTCCCGCCGGGAGCGAACCCCGATAGCTTCAAGCGCCAGCACGCGGCGGTCGAGTACCTGACCGACCATTACCACGAGGCGCCGGTGTGGATTGTCGCCTGCCTCGAAGGCGCCACCCCCAACCGCACCGCGGGCGCGTCGATCTACCCGGCGGTGCAGAACATGCTGCTCGCCTGCCGCGCGCTCGGCCTCGGCTCGACGCTGACGACGCGGCATACCGGCTACGAGAAAGAGGTCGATGCCGCGATGGGCATCCCGGCCGGGTACAAATCCTATGCGATCCTGCCGATCGGCTACCCGATGGGGAATTTCGGCCCGCTCGGCCGCGGCCCGCTTTCGGATGTCGCCTATCTCGACAATTGGGGCACGCCCTACCCGGCGGCCTAAACGGAGGAGACGCGGATGCCGAGAATCACGCCGATCAGCAGCAAGGAGCAGGTTTCGGCCGAGGGGCAGCACGTCGCGGACGACGTGCTCGGTGTGTTCGGCCGCATTCGCGGCCCGTTCAGCATGTTCCTGCACAGCCCGAAACTGGCCGAGCGGATGATCTCGCTCGTCAAGTTCAACCGCGACGACTGCGTCGTCGAGCCCCGGCTGCGCTCGCATGCGATCCTCGTGGCGGTGCGAGAGCGCGAGTCGGCCTATGTCTGGTCGGCCCAGGTTGGCGCGGCGCGGCGCGCCGGCGTCTCCGAGGAGACGATCGACATCCTGCGCGCCAACGGGGATGTCTCCGGGTTGCCGCAGGTCGAGCGCGACATCGTCAACCTGACGCGGCAGTTG
Source organism: Allostellaceae bacterium (assembly GCA_036273175.1). Classification (GTDB taxonomy): domain Bacteria; phylum Pseudomonadota; class Alphaproteobacteria; order ATCC43930; family CGMCC-115725; genus DATARH01. The sequence continues at coordinate 4,238 of DASUIE010000168.1, read as the reverse complement.
ATGCGCACCAACCGATGCGACTATCCGGTGTTCAACCGGCTGCTCGCGAAATACGGCGAGCAGTGGATGGTCGAGCTGATCGCCGTCGCGCACAATTTCACGGTCCTCTGCGGCGTCACCAACGCCTTCGAGGTCGCGGTGCCGGAAGACGGCGACCAGCTCTCATAAGGAAGTAGCAACATGGCCTTCAAGCGCATGGTGCTGCAGATGGGGATGGGCACCGACATCCGCGGCACCGATTACACCAAGGCGGCGGTGCGGGCGCTGCGCGACGCGCTGTGGCACAACTCGCTGAGCATCGCCAACGCGGTCGGGTTGCCGACCGATTCGATGCATGTCGAGGTGACGATCGGGGTGCCCAAGCCGGACCAGGTCGATGCGCTCGCCGTGCTCGAGGTGCTGCCGCACGGCGCCGGTACGGTCAATATCGTCGAGGGCGGGCTCGAGATCGCCAACGACGCCGGCACCGGCAGCACCGTCATCGCCAACGCCGCCGCCGTCGTGCGGCTCGATCTCGGCTGAGGGGGGCGGCGATGGCGGGTGCGCGCATCATCCTCGAAATGGGCATGGGCAACGATCTGCACGGCGGCGACTACACCAAGGCGGCGCTGCGCGCGGTGCAGGACGCGCTGCACCATTCGTCACTGACCTTCATCCGCACGCTCGGGCTCGATTCCAAGCAGATGCAGGTGTCGGTGACGATCGGCGTGCAGCAGCCGGGCAAGGTCGATGCCGGCAAAGTCGCCGCCTCGCTGCCGCACGGTCAGGTGACGGTGTCGGTGGTGAAAGGCGGTCTCGACGTGCCCGACCCCGAAGGCGGCGACATCGCGATCATCGCCAGCGCGGCGATCGCGGTCCGCTTCGACAACCTGCCCCAGGCGACGCCCGGCTAGTTCACCAGCAATATCTTCCCGATATGCTGGCTCGATTCCATCAGCGCGTGCGCCTGTGACGCGTTGGCGAGCGGGAAGGTCTTGTAGGTGCAGGTGCGCAGCTTGCCCTCGGTCCAGAGCGGCCACACCTTGTCCCTGAGCGCCGCGACGATCTGCGCCTTCTGGTCGATCGAGCGCGAGCGCAGGGTCGAGCCGGTAACGGTGAGGTGCTTGCGCTGGATCGCGCCGAAATCGGCCTCGATTTTGGTGCCGCCCATCAGCGCGACAAAGCACAGCCGCCCCTCGCGCGCCAACAGGTCGAGCTCGCGCGGGATGTAGTCGCCGCCGACCATGTCGAAGATCGCATCGACCCCGCGCCCGCCGGTGAACTCCTTGCCGACCGCCACGAAATCCTCGGTCTTGTAGTTGATCGCGACATCGGCGCCGTAGTCGCGGCACGCTTGGCACTTCTCGGCCGATCCGGCGGTCGCGAGCACCTTGGCGCCGAACGCCTTGGCGAGCTGGATCGCGGTGATGCCGATTCCGCTCGACCCGCCCTGCTGGAGGAACACCTCCCCGGCCTTCAGGTGAATGCGGTCGAACACGTTGGTCCATACCGTGCAAAACGTTTCCATCAGCCCGCCGGCATCGACGAGGCTCACGCCCTGCGGCACCGGGAGGCACTGTACCGCCGGCACCGCCGCGTATTCGCCGTACCCGTCGGCGACCAGGAGGGCGCAGACCTGGTCGCCGAGCTCGAACCCGCTGGCGCCCTCGCCGAGCTTGACGACCGTGCCGGCGCATTCGAGCCCGGGGATGTCGCTGGCCCCCGCCGGCATCGGATAGCGCCCCATGCGCTGTAGGCAATCGGCCCGGTTGATCCCGGCGCTGGCGATGCGGATCAGCACCTCGCCGTGCTTCGGCTCGGGCACCGGCCGGGTACCGGGCACCAGAACTTCCGGCCCGCCGGGCTCGCGGATCTCGATGACGGTCTGCGTCGGGGGAATGTTGGCCAGCATAACGGCGCCTCTTTGTGTCTCGGGTTGCCGTTGCGAGCCTAACGAAGCAACCACGCGCCGTGGAGTCCGCTGTGGATCGCGGTTGCCGCAAGCCCAGCCCGGCATTTATGGATAGCTGTACAATACTACGACAACGCGTCTGCTCGATCTCTCAGCAGTACTAAGGCGAGTGTTTCAACAATTATAATGGATTTGTAACATTCCAGACATAATTCGGTCTCAGACGATCCAATCGATACGGGAGACTCTCGATGTTCTCCTAAAATACAATATTAATCATGTTAATTTTTGCCCTATGTTTATGTGAAGCTATAAGGGTCGCGACGCTCACGGTTGGGAAGAGTCATCATGACGTACGCCCCGGGTGTTCGCTTATTCAATGATCCTTGCGTAAGCGATCTGACACCACGGCAACGCGATATTTTGGATCGAGTGGTAGCCGGCAGGCCTAACAAGGCGATCGCTTATGAGCTCGGCATATCTCAGCGCACGGTCGAAAATCATCGCGCGGCGGTTATGCAGACTCTGAACGCGCGGTGTTTTGCGGATTTGATGCGCATCGTTCTCACGACGCCCCAGTCTTCCCGCCACGCAGGCTAATGTAGTTTAGCAGCCCGCGCCGGGCTTCTCGCTCTCGTCAGCACGGGCCAGTCGCCCTACCATGGGCGCTGGCGAGGGAGGGGAAATCATGGCGCTGCTGCAGGACAAGATCGTATTGGTCACCGGGGCCGGCGCCGGGATTGGCAAGGCCATTGCGCAGGCGATGGCGGCGGAGGGCGCGACCGTCGCCGCCGCCGATATCGACCCCGCCGCCGCGCAGGCGACGGTCGCGGCGATCGGCGGCAACCGGGCGCTGGCGATCCAGGCCGATTGCGGCGATGTCGCCAGCATCGACGCCATGGTGGCGCAGACCGTCGCCGCGTTCGGCCGGCTCGACGTCATCGTCAACAATGCCGGCGTCACCCGCTTTTCCGACATCATGGATTTGACCGAGGCGGATTGGGACCGCATCCACCGGGTCAATGCCAAGGGCGTGTTCTTTTGCCTCCAGGCCGCCGCCCGCGAAATGATCAAGATCGGCGGCGGGCGGATCGTCAACATGGCCTCGATCTCGGGACGCGGGTACGCGGGGGCGTCCAACGCCGCCTACGCCGCGAGCAAGGGCGCCGTCATCGCGCTGACCAAGATGGCCGCCCAACAGCTCGGCCGGCACAACATCAACGTCAACGCGATCTGCCCCGGCGTGACCCGCACCGAGCTCGGCGAGCGCAACTCGGTCGGAAGGGCGGCGGCGCGCGGGATCACCGTCGCCGAGATGCAGGCCGAGCAGGAGCGCAACATCCCGATCGGCCGCGCCAACCAGCCCGACGACATCGCCGCGATGGCCGTGTTTCTCGCCTCCCCCGGCGCGCGCAACATCACGGGCCAGTCCTACAACGTCGATGGCGGGCTGGTGCCGAGCTGATCGTTGTCGGCGTATTCGTTAGCCCGCCTCCTTTCAGGCCGCCTGCCGTTCTTCTACGGCTGGGTGATCCTCGCCTGCCTGTGCTGCGCCGGCTTCGCGCGGCAGGGACCGGCGGTGGCGACGCTGTCGATTTTTGTCGAACCGCTGGCGCGCGAGTTCGGCTGGTCGCGCACGGCGATCTCGGGGGCGGTCTCGCTCGGCGGGCTGCTCGCGGCGCTGTCGTCGCCCTGGATCGGGCCGCTGCTCGACCGGCACGGCGCGCGCTTCATCCTCTGTCTCGTCGTGCTGGTCAACGGCGCGCTGTTGATGATCCTGTCGACCGTCGCGTCGCTCTCCGGCTTCTACCTGCTGTTCTGCCTCGCCCGGATGAATTGGGCCGGGCCGTTCGATCTCGGCATCTACGGCGCCGTCAACAACTGGTTCGTCGCGCGCCGCGCCTTCGCCACCTCGGTCGCGACCTTGGCGCAGATGGCCGGGCTCGTGGCGATGCCGCTGATCGCCCAGCTCGCCATCGCCCATCGGGGGTGGCGCGCCGGTTGGCTGGCGATCGGCATCGTGACGCTGGCGGTCGGGTTCGTGCCGGTCTGGCTGCTGCTGGTGCGGCGGCCCGAGGATCTCGGCCTCGCGCCGGACCGCCAGACAGCCGCCACCGCGCTGGCGGCGCCCGCCGAACTCTCGTTCTCGCGCCGCGAGGCGATGCGCACGCCGTCGTTCTGGCTGCTGCTGATCTACACGGCGCTGGTCTATCCGGTACAGGCCGGGGTCAGCCTGCATCAGGCGCCGCACCTGATCGAGCGCGGCATCGACCCGACCGTCGCCGCGACCGTGGTCAGCACCTTCTCGCTGATGTCGGGACTGTGCACGATCGTCGTCGGTATGCTG
>DASUIE010000167.1:0-54879 GCA_036273175.1 Allostellaceae bacterium | reverse complement strand
CCGCGGCTGGTCGATCTGTTCATGGAAGGGCGGTTCCCGCTCGACCGGCTCGTTACCCTCTACGAGTTCGCCGACATCAATCGCGCCGCCGCCGATGCCGTCCGGGGAGCGACGATCAAGCCGGTGCTGCGGCTGCCGGCCTAGCTCACGTCAGGTAGTCGAGGCGGAAGCCGTCGCCCCAGCGCTTGACGTGGCCGACCGAGGGCGAGGGAAAGTGCATCGTGCAGCACAGCGTGTCGGTGTCGCAGTAGCGCTCGAAGAAGGCCTTGCGAGTCGCGCAGCCCTGGTCGCGATCGGTGTCGACGCGCATGATCAGGTCGAGATATTTGGCCTGGAGCGGGGAATGGATCAGGTCGCCGGTGAAGACGGCCTGGTCATGGCCCTTGCCGGCGCAGACCGCGAAATGGTCGGGCGTGTGGCCGGGGGTCGGGCTCAGGCGGATGTGGTCGTTGAGCTCGTGGTCGCTGGTGACCAGCTCGGCCCGGTTGGCCTCGATGATCGGCAGGACGCTGTCGGTGATCTGGTCGAGCGGGGTCTTTTGATGGATCTCGGACCAGTAGGCGTATTCCTTTTTCGAGAACAGATAGCGCGCCTTCGGAAAGGTCGGGACCCAGCGGCCGTTTTCGAGCTTGGTGTTCCAGCCGACATGGTCGCCGTGAAGATGCGTGCACATCACGAAATCGATGTCTTCCGGCGCGAGGTTCGCGGCCTTGAGCGCGGCCATCCAGTTGCCGTCCTGCTTTTTGTTCCAGGCCGGGCGCAGCGGGAAGTTCTTGTCGTTGCCGATGCAGGAATCGACGAGGATGTTGTGGTGCGGCGTCTTGACGACATAGGACTGGAAGCACAGCACGACATTGCCGGTCTTGGGGTCGTAGCCGCCGGGGGCGAGCCAGGAAAGGTTTTCCTCGAGCCGCTCCTTCGTCAGGTTGGGCAGGAATTCGAGCATCGGGGTGAAGCCGTGCTCCTGCTCGACGATCCGGTGGATGGTCATGTCGTTGACGGCATAGGTCGTGCGCATCGCCGGGGCCCTCTCGGTGGGGAAAATTCGCTGCGGGGATCGTAGCGGGCTTATCCCTCCTGATCCACGCCGACGATCAGGTGGCATTCGACCACCTCCGCGCGGGCGATGCGGAGCGTCTCGTCGGGGTTGAGCTGGCGCAGGACGAGCTGGTCGCCCTGCCAGCCGACGAACTGCTTGATCAGCACCGCCTGGCCGGTCTTGTAGACGACGACGTCGCGGCCGCGGGTCGGCGGCTTGAACGGGTTGACGTGGAGCAGCCAGCCCTGCTCGTAGCGCGGCTCCATGCTGTCGCCGACCATGTAGATCGCATAGGCGTCGCGCACCCCGCCCAAATTCGACGGGCGCGGCGTGTAGCCGATCGGCCCATCCTCGAGAAACATCTGCTGGTCGCCGCCGCCGCGGCCGGCGCTGCGGATCGGGACGAGGTTGCCGCCTTGCGGCGCCGAAACCGGCGACGGCGCGGCGGAGCGGGGCGGGCGGCCTCGGCGCGCCGGCTCGCCCGACGGCGCGGAGCCGGCATCGGTCACGGCGTGGCGCAAGACCTCCTCGGGCGAGACCCCGAGAAAGGCGGCGATGAGGGGCACCTCGCCGGCCTTTACCTGCCGTTCGCCGCTGGTCAGGCGCGAGATGGCCGACGCGGCGAGGCCGAGATGCCGGGCCAGGTCGGCCTGCGAAGCCCCCGCGCGCTGCAGCGCCTGATGAAGCCATGCTGCGTTCATATTATTAAAATCGCAATTCCAATATTGACACTGCAAATCGCATCATATATCGATCGTGCGACATTCGCAATAGGGAGGGGGCCGTGGATGACGGTGAGGGTTGCGCCTACATCCTCGACGGTGGGATGGCCTGCGGCGCCGAGCGGCGGGCCGGATCGTCATATTGCCCCGCCCATGACGCGCGGTGTCACATCCCGCCCGGAAGCGCCGCGGAACGGCGGGTCCTCAGAGAGGCGGAGGCCCTGGCCAACGCCGTCGGCGGCCGGCGAGGGCGCGCGAGCCGGCTGCCCCCCGATCCGTTTCTGAGACGGCTCGATCGGATAGCGCGGCCGTTTTCGTAACTGGGATGTTCTTGTTATGTTCAAAGAGGGGATGACAGATGGCGCGGAGACTGGCGAAGCCCCAGATGCGGGAACCGATCGTGACGCCGGAACGGAGGCAACACGGCCCGATCGAGGAGACGGCGCACTCGATCCCCGATGAAGCGGGCCGGCCCGCCCGGCCCTATCGGCTTGTCGATACGCTGCAAGTCATGGAGCGGCGCGGCTCGATCACAGCCGGAATGCGCCAGGCCGGCGAGGACTTCAAACGGCGCTTTGCCCAGGCACAACTCGACCCGATCCGGGCGATCGATATTTCCCGCTTGAGAATGGGCGACCGGACCGCGCACCGCGAGCGGGAGGCGCCCGGTATCCGCATCGAAGCGGCGCGCAACGCGGTATGGCGGACGATCGCCGCGGTCGGCGGCATCGCTTCCCCGGCGGGCTCCTGCCTGTGGCATGTGCTCGGCTGGGAGCGGTCGCTGAAGGAATGGGCGCTCGAGCAGGGCTGGAGCGGCCGCCGCGTGAGCCAGGAGTCCGCTTCCGGGATTCTGATCGCGGCGCTGGGCGCCCTCGAAGTCGGCTACCGTCGCAAAAATTGAGTAAATAGCAATTATTGAGTTGACAAATCCAGATCGATCCGGTATAAGTCGCCCATCCTGAGCGCAGTGGGACACCGGCGCCGGGACATCCCAGACATGAGGTTGCCGTTGCGCAAGACGAGGGCTCGTCGGCGGAGACCGGCTTCCGCTGCCGAAGAGATCGAGGAGATCGCCGCAAGGGCGGCCCGGCTTGGCATCACCGCCGAGCGGGTGCTCGAAGAGTACGGGCGCATCGCCTTCGCCGATCTCGGTCATATCGTCAGATGGGGGCCGGATGGGCTGGAGGTGCTGACCTCGGCGGAGATCAGCGCCGGCGATCGCGCGGCGGTCTCCGAAATCGTCGGCCCCGGCGAGGGCAGAGGCCCGGTGCGGGTCAAGCTCTACAACAAGAAGACCGCGCTCGACGCGATCGCGCGGCATCTCGGCATGTTCCCGCTCCCAAAGCGTCTCGAGGGGGCTCCCGACGAGCCTCTGGAGGACCCGCTTGAGGAGATTCAACGCCGCCTGGCTCGCATCGCTGCCGTTGCCGCAGAGGACGCAGCTGCTGGAGGAGATGACGGTCGAGGAGCGGATCGCCCTGAAGCATGACTGGCCGTTCTGGGCGCGGGATCGGCAGCTGCCTCCCGCCGGCGACTGGCGAACGTGGCTGCTGCTCGCCGGGCGCGGCTTTGGCAAGACCCGGAGCGGCGCGGAGCTGGTGCGGTCGCGGGTCGGGTCGGGAAAGGCCCGGCGCGTCGCCCTGATCGGGCCGACCGCGGCCGATGCGCGCGGGGTGATGGTCGAGGGCGAGAGCGGCTTGCTGGCGATATCCTCGCCCTTCGACCGCCCCGATTACGAGCCGTCGAAGCGGCAGCTGACCTGGCCGAACGGCGCGGTCGCCACGACATTCTCGGCGGACGAGCCGGAGCGTTTGCGCGGTCCGCAGCACGATTTCGCCTGGTGCGACGAGCTCGCCGCGTGGCGGTACCCCGAGGCCTGGGACATGCTGATGCTCGGGCTGCGGCTGGGGTTCGATCCGCGTACCGTGGTCACGACGACGCCGCGTCCGGCAAAGCTGATCCGCGCGCTCGCGTGCGACCCGACGACGGTCGTCACGCACGGTACGACGCGGGAGAACCGGGCGCATCTGGCGCTGGAGTTCTTCGATCAGATCATCCGCCGCTACCAGGGCACACGGCTCGGGCGGCAGGAGCTGGACGCCGAGATCCTCGAGGATGTGCCGGGCGCCTTGTGGAGCCGCGCGCTGATCGAGGCGGCCCGGTGCAGCCGGCTTCCCGAACTCCAGCGCATCGTCGTGGCGGTCGACCCGGCGGCGACCAGCGGTGAAGACGCGGACGAGACCGGGATTGTCGTCGTCGGGAAGGAAGCGGCCGAGGCGTACGTGCTGGCCGATTTGTCCGGCCGCTATGCGCCGTCGGAATGGGCGCGGGTGGCGCTGACGGCATGGCGGTCGCACGGCGCGGACCGGATCGTCGCGGAAGTCAACAACGGCGGCGAGATGGTCGAAGCGACGCTTCGCGTGATCGATCCCGACGTCGCCTTCTCCGCGGTGCGGGCGGCGCGCGGAAAGGTCGCCCGGGCCGAGCCGGTCGCCGCGCTTTACGAGCAGGGGCGGGTGCACCATCTCGGCGCGTTTGCGCGGCTCGAAGACCAGATGTGCGCCTTCACCAGCGATTTCGACCGCGCCAAGGCCGGGTATTCGCCCGACCGGGTCGATGCGCTGGTCTGGGGGCTGAGCGAACTGATGATCGCGCCGATGCCCGGCGGCGGCATCTTCGAGCTTTATCGCCGGGACGCGGCGACGGGAGGTGATGTGCGATGACATTGCTTGTGAAGGACGCCAATACCGCGGTGCAGTCGCTGTCGACCGAAACCGACGGCAGCGGCAATCTGGTCCCGGTGCATGCGCCGGCATCGACCAACGCCCAGGGCGTGTCGGCGCCGGTCGGCCCGGCAAACCCGCTTCCGGTCGTCAACACGGCCGGTTCGGCGGCGACCGACGGCAGCGGCTCCCTGGCGAGCGGCGGCAGCGCGCAGCTCCTGTTCGGCGGGATCGTCCCGGCGAACGGGTTTCTCGTGCAGAACAATTCGTCGGCGACGCTATGGGTGTCGGATGCCGGGACCGCATCGGCCGGCGGCGCCAGCATCCAGCTCGGCGCGAGCGGCGGCACCTTCGTCACCCCGTCGGGTTACAAGCCGGCGGGCGCGGTCAGCGTTTTCGGCGCGACGACCGGGCAGGTTTTCGCGGCGCGGCGCTGGTAAGAAGATGACGTGGCTCGACCGCGCTATCGCCGCCGCGGCGCTCGCGGCGTGCCTCGCCTTCGGGTGGGGCGCGCTGGCGCAGGCGCCGGGCAATTTCACCACCCTTTCGGCCAGCGGAACCGCGACCCTTGGCGGCGACGTGATGATGTGCTCGGGCCGGCCGTGGATCGACGTGCGCTGCAACGGCGCGCTCGGTGACGACAGCCACGACGATACGGCGGCGATCCAGACGACGATCGATGCGGCCGTGACCAACGGCTGGCCCGTGCATATTCCGGCCGGGACCTACAAGGTGTCGAGCGCGCTGACGATCGATTATGCCGGCCAGGCGGGGAAGGGGTTTCGCCTGGTGTCGGCGGGAGCGACGCTCGATGGACGGCCGGTCGCGACGGGTCCGGTGCTGCGGGTGGAATGTTCCGGCGGCACGGCGCCGAGCCCGGTGGGCTGTTTCTATTTTCGCGAGGAGGGGACGCTGTTCGTCGATGCCGACACGCCGGGCTATGCGGTGACGGTCGGCAAGACCGATTTCTCCGACGCGCACAACTCGCTGAAGATCGACCACCTCGTCGTCAACAACGCCAGCACCGCGCCCGCCGCCGGCGCTCTGCAGCTCAACTACGTGCTCGACGGCGATATCTTCGCGGTCGCGGATTCGGCCGGCGGCGCGGCGGGGCTGGCGTTGGAGCAGACCCAGTTTTCGCGGATTTCGGGGGCGGGGTCGGCGAACGCCACCGGCGGCGTGTCGCTGCGGCTCGAAAACGGGTTCAATTTCTCGAACACGATTTTCGCCTTCGACATGGAGGCGTCGCCGATCTGCCTCGCCATCACCTCCGCCCATGACGGGCAGAACAGCTTTGTCTCCCCGTATTTCGATTGCACCACCGCGGTCGACGCCACGGCGAGCGCGCACAACCTGCTGCTCAACCCGAATTACGGCGGCGCGGTGGTGAACCGGTCCGGGCAATCGGTCGGCATCCAGGTCAGCGGGACCGGCAATTGGGCGCAATGGCAGTTTCCGTCCGCCGCGAGCCTGACCGTGTCGGCGATGGACAGCGGCACCGCCGTGTCCTCCTACAACACGCCCGGAGCCAGCCTGGCGGTGACGCTGCCGTCACCGGCCGATGTCGGCGCCGGGTGGTGGATGGGGTTCGCGACCGATAACGGCAAGGGGCTCAGCGTCACCGCCCCGTCCGGGTCGATCCTGGCGGGCGGCAAGGCGCTGTCGTCGGTGACGCTGGGGCCGGGCAATTACGAGTACCTGCAGCTCCAATCGGACGGGAACAATTTCCGTGTGGTCGGCGGCACCCGCAACACGCTCGCGACAAACGGGTTGCAGAGCCGCGACTGGCCGGGAAACTGGCTCTACCCGTCGAGCAGCGGATACGCCGCGCAGCTCGGCGACAACGGCAACGTGGTGTCGAGCTACAACACGGCTTCTGGCCTGACCGTGACCCTGCCGCCGACATCGGCGCTGCCGTCGGGCTGGTCCATGGGGTTTGCAACCGACCAGGGCAAAAGCCTGACGGTCGCGGTCAACGGCACCGGCGGCGGCCATATCCTCTACCCGCTGGTCAACGCCGCGGCCCAGACCTCGCTGACGCTGGCCGGCAACGACTACGAGTACGCGACGCTGCAGTACGACGGCGGCGGCAATTTCCGGGTCGAGCAGGTGACGCCGGCGACGGCGCGCTCGCTCGGCCTCGCGGGGACCGGCGGGATCGCGCGGTGGAGCTTTCCGGCGGCGAGCGCCTATGCGGCGACGGTGGCCGATAACGGCAGCGCGATTTCGGCCTTCAACAGCCCGCTCGATTTTCTGAGCGTGACCTTGCCGTCCGGGACTGAGATCGACCCCGGCTGGACGGTCGGGATCGTCAATGACGGCGGCAAGACCGCCAATGTGCAGGTCAACCCGGTCGCGGGCGGCAAGATCCTCTATCCCGGCAGCGGCGCGACGGTGACCTCGCTGGCCCTCGCGGCCGGGGATTACGAGCTGGCGGTGCTGCAATTCGACGGCTCGAACTTTCGCGTGATGCGGGTGACTCCGCTGACCGCGGCCTCGATCGGGCTGAAGGGCGTGCCGTGCACCGAAAAGTGGGTGTCTCCGGCGGTCAGCAGCTATGCGGCTGGCCAGCTCGATTGCGGCACGGTGATCTCGGCCTACAACTCGCCGATCGCGAGCCTCACCGTCACCCTGCCGTCCACCGCCGCGATCCAGCCGGGCTGGGCGATGGGGTTTGTCACCGATAACGGCAAATCGCTGACCGTCGCGGTCAACGCCACCGGCGGCGGGCAAATCCTGATGCCCGGAACCCGCGGCGCCGAAAGCGCGGTGACGTTGTACGGACAGAACTACGAGTATCTGCGGCTCGAGTTCGACGGGTCGAATTTCCGCGTCGCCTCGGTGACGCCGGCGACCGCGTCGGCCAACGGCATGTTTCCGGCGACCGGGACCCCGGCAAGCAGCTCCGCCGCCTGCCAGACCGGCCAGTTCCAATTCGACTCCAACTTCCTTTACGCCTGCACCGCTCCGAATACGTGGAAGCGGTCGGCCTGGAGCAGCTTCTGATGCCTCCTCAAGGCGGAAAGCGCACGAGCCTCACCGCATCCTATAGCTGGGGCCAGTTCCGCGACGTGTTCGAGCCGGATATGGGGATATTCTCGCCCGGCTACCCGCTCGCGCCGGTCGAGGACGAGCGGCTGCGGGTCTGGGATTTCCCGGTCGGGGTCAATGCGATCTACACGCCGCGCTCGTACGAGCCGGTGTCGTTCGGGGAATTGCGCGCACTGGCCGATGGGCATGACATCACCCGGCTCGCGATCGAGACGCGCAAGGACCAGATCGAAAAGCTCGCCTGGTCGATCAAGCCACTCCCCGGGGTCCGGGTCGAGGCGGCGCGGATCGCGCGGGTCGCGGGGTTCTGGCGCCGGCCGGATGGCGAGCGGCCCTTCGCGACCTGGCTGCGCGAGGTGCTCGAGGACGTGCTGGTGCTCGACGCGCCGGCGTTGGAGATGCGCCGCAACCGGGCCGGCGAACTGATCGGGCTCGACCCTGTCGACGGAGCGACGATCAAGCTCCTCGTCGACGAGACCGGGCGGCGGCCGAAACCGCCGGCGCCGGCCTTCGAGCAGGTGATCCGCGGGCGGCCGTGGAAGCTTTTGACCGGCGACGAGCTGCTCTACCTGCCGCGCAATCCCCGGCCGCACAAGGCCTATGGGTTCGGACCGGTCGAGCAGATCGTGATGACGGTCAACATCGCGCTGCGGCGCCAGATGATGCAGCTCCAGCATTTCACCGAGGGCAATGTGCCGCCGGGGCTGCTGAGCGCGCCCGAGGGGTGGAGCGCCGAGCAGATCCGGCAATTCCAGGAGTGGTTCGACAGCGTCCTCGCCGGCAACACGGCCTCGCGCACGCGGCTGGTGTGGGCGCCGGGCGGGTCGAAATACCAGGCTTTCGCCGAGGCGCCGTACAAGGACGAATTCGACGAGTGGCTGGCGCGGATCGTCTGCTACGCGTTCTCGCTGCCGCCGACCGCCTTTACCCGCCAGGTCAACCGCGCCACCGCGGAAACCTCGCAGCAGGCCGCGCTCGACGAGGGCATGGCGCCGCTGATGGGATGGGTCAAGCGGCTCGCCGACCACGTGATCCAGGACCGGCTCGGCGAGCCCGAGCTCGAATTCGCCTGGGCCGAGCTGCGCCCGGCCGATCCGTCCGAGCAGGCCAGGATCATCGACACTTACGTCCGCGGCGGCGTCTACACGGTCAATGAGGCGCGCGGCCTTTTGGGCCTCGGCCCGGCGCCGGGTTAGGGAGGATTGTCACCGATGCGCTTTTATGCCCCGCTCGCCAAGATCGACGCGGCCGAGCACATGGTCTGGGGCTATGCCTCGACCGAAGCCGAGGACGACCAGGGCGAGACCGTCACCCGCGACGCTCTTTCCGCAGCGCTCGGCGACTACCTCAAATTCGCGAATATCCGCGAGATGCACCAGATGTCGGCGGTCGGCGTCGCCGAGGAGGCGGGGGTCGACGACCGGGGGCTCTATGTCGGCGCCCGCATCGTCGACCCGCGCGCCTGGGACAAGGTGACGGCCGGCGTCTACAAGGGGTTTTCGATCGGCGGCCGGGTGAAGTCCCGCGACCCGGCCGACCGCACTGTCATCACGGCGCTGAGCCTCACCGAGATCAGCCTTGTCGACCGCCCGGCCAATCCCGAGGCGGTGTTCGATTGTTGGAAAGCCGAAGGAGGGCAACACATGGCCGAAGCGGCCGCGGCAGCGCGAGAGCCCGTGCAGATTTGGTATTGCGGCGTCGCCGCGCACCGACACCTCGCCAAGGCGGAGGCGGTGCGCTGCCTCGAAAAGCGCGGCGCGGAGGACGGCGATTACGCTCAGGAGCGGATCGATGTCGGCGGCCCGCCGGCGAGCGAGAAAGCCGCGGTGGCGGGCGATCTGTCGAAGAGCCTCGGCGATCTGATGAAGGCGGTGGCGGGCGAAATCCTGCCGCGGCTCGACGCGCTGGCGAAGCGGGTCGAGGATATCGCCGCGACGCCGCTGCCGCCGCTGACCGCCGGGCGCGGCCTCGCGGGCATCTCCAAGCGCGAGGATAGCGGCGGGTTCGGAGAGGATCTGGTCGCCGCGCTGTCGCGGATGACCGACGAGGAACGCACGCTCGCCCTGATCAAAGCCGCGCACGCCAATCCGATCCGCGGCTGACGCAACCGCACTTAAACCCGACCGCCAACCCGCCTCTCGGCGGGTTTTTTGTTGCCACCTCCCATGGGGAGCTTTCGATGAACCCGACCCAAGACACGCTCGACCTGGTCAAGGGCGCGCTGCGCTCGCCCGACGACCGGATTTCCAAGACGATCTCGACCGGCACCGGTCTCGTCGCCTTCGATTTGCAGGCGCCGGCGAAAAACCTTTACCCGTTCGTCACGCCGATCCGCAACGCGATCCCGCGGGTTGGCGGCGGCACCGGCACCGCCACCAACTGGCGCCAGGTGACGGCGCTGGTCGGCTCGGGCTACGACGCGATGGGGTGGGTCCCGGAGGGCCAGCGCTCCGGCCAGATGTCGTACGCGACCGCGACCAAATCCGCGACCTACGTGACGATCGGCGAGGAGGACGCGGCCACCTACGAGGCGATCAGCGCCGGCCGCTTCTTCGAGGACGTCCAGGCGCGGATGACCTTTCGTCTCCTGCAGAAAATGATGCTGAAGGAGGAGATGGCGATCCTCGCCGGCAACGCCAGCCTGCAGCTCGGCACGCCGGCGACGCCGGTGCTGTCGGCCTCGGGCTCGGGCGGGACGCTTCCGGCGGCGACCTATTACGTCAAGGTCGTCGGGCTGACCCTTGAAGGCTACCAGAACTCCGGGCTTGCCGCGGGGGTCGCGACGACCAAGCCGATCACCGGGGCGGACGGGCACTCCTACACGCTGAACGGCGGCTCGTCGGACATCAGCGCCGAGGCGAGCCAGGCGGTGAGCTCGGGGCAGGCGCTGTTCGCGAGCGTCACCGCGCTCCAGGGCGCGGTCGCTTATGCCTGGTATGTCGGCACTGCGACCGGCGGCGAGACATTGCAGGCGATCACGACCGTCAATTCCGTCAGCTTCTCGGCGCCGCTCGCCAGCGGACAGCAGGCGCAGTCGGCGATCGCGGCGGATAATTCCGCCAATCCGAGCTACGCCTATGACGGGCTTCTCACCAATGCGCTGAAATCGGGTTCCAACGCCTATGTCGCGACGCAGCCGACCGGCACCGCCGGCACCGGCACGCCGCTGACCGCGTCGGGGCGCGGCTCGGTTGTCGAGATCGACACGATGTTCCAGACCATGTGGGACAATTTCGAGCTCAGCCCGACCGTGCTCTACGTCAACGTGCAGGAGCTGAAGAACATCACCAGCAAGGTGCTGTCGAACGCCTCGGCGCCGCTTTTGCGCTATGAGGCAAGCGCCAACGGCAACGCCTACGACCTCGCCGCGGCGGGGGCGGTGTCGTTCTACTTCAACCCGTTCGCGCTCAATGGCGGGCTGCGCATCCCGATCCGCATCCATCCGCGCGTCCCGCCGGGGACGATTATCGGCTGGGCCGAAAACCTGCCGATCCAGTACCAGTCGAGCGAGGTGCCGAACGTCGCCGAGATCAAGACGCGGCAGGACTACTACCAGATCGACTGGCCGGTGGTGACCCGTCAGCGCCAGGTCGGCGTCTATGCCGAGGAGGTGCTCGCGGTCTACGCCCCGTTCGCGATGGGCGTCATCACCAATATCGGCAACGGCTGATGGCCAAGGGCAACGCCGCGCCGGAGGGCGCGGTCAGGCTCCGTCACCCGGAGGGGCGGTCGTGCTCGTATGGGGGCCGCGTCTACACGGCGGACAGGAATGGCGTCGTCACGGTGCCGGCGCCGGCCGCGGCGGAGCTCGCCGCCCATGGGTTCGTGCCGGTGACGGAGTAGGGCGATGGCGTTCGGCGACCTGACGACACTCGGCGACGTCAAGGCCTGGCTGCAAACCGGACCCAACCCGTTTCCGGCGACCGACGACGCGCTCTTGACCCGCCTCGTGACGGCGGCGAGCCAGTTCATTCAGAGCTGGCTCGGCCGCCCGATCGCGATCGCGGATTGGGTCGAGGTGCGCGACGGCAGCGGCGGCCAGCGTCTCGCTTTCGCCAATATCCCGGTGGCCGAGGTGCTGTCGGTCGCGATCGACGGGATCGACATTCCGCCGGCGGAGAGCGCGCTCGCGGCCGGGTATGTGTTCACGCCGACCGAGCTGGTGCTGCGCGGCTATGTGTTCACCCGCCGGGCGCTAAATATCGTCGTCACTTACACGGCCGGCTATGCGGAAGTGCCGCCGGAGCTGGCGCAGGCCTGCATCGAGCTCGTGTGCCTGCGCTACCGCGAGCGCAGCCGCACCGGCGAAGTGTCGAAGGCGCTCGGCGGCGGCGAGACGGTCACCTACTCGCAGAAGGACATGAGCGACGACATCAAGACGATTTTGTCGCGATACCGGGCGGTGGCGCCGGTCTCGGGTTTCGTGCGCCAGCTGGCGGCGACCGCGACCGACTCGGCGACCGTGGCGGGGGCGCTGTGATCGCCGCGGCGATGCTCGGCGGCGGGACGGCCGGCGCGCGGCTGGGAGCGGTTCCGGCGCGGGTGACCGCCGAAATGGCGGTCGAGGCGACGCGGATCGGCGGCGAGCTGCGCGCGGCGGTCGAGCGCAATTTGTCGGGTGCGGTCCTGCGGCAGCGCAGCGGGCGGCTCGCGAGCAGCATCGACCTCTCGGTGCGGCCGAGGGGCGGTGGGGTGACCGCGAGCCTCGGGACCGACGTTCCCTACGCGGCAGTCCACGAATATGGCGGGACCCTGCCGGCCCGCACGATCCTGCCGCGCGGCGGCCGCGCGCTGGCCTTTCCGTGGCAGGGCCGCGAGCGCTTCTTCAAGCGCGTGAGCCTGCCGCCGGTGACCATGCCGGAGCGTTCGTTCCTGCGCGCGGCTCTCGCCGAGATGGAGCCGGATATCCGTGCCGCGATGGCGGCGGCGGTCGGCCGGGCGGTGTCGGCATGACCGGGCGCGAGGCGATCTATGCGGCGTTGTTCGAGCGGGTGGCGGCGGCGGGCGGATTTGTCACGATCGGAAGGCGGCTGCGGCACTGGAGCGACGTGACGCCGGCCGAGCAGCCGGCGCTGTTCATGAGCCAGAAGACCGAGGCCGCCGCGGTCAAGGCGCTCGGCGCGCCGGTCGTGTGGACGCTCTCGGTCGACCTCTACGTCTATGCGCATTCGAGCGACCCGTATCTCGCGCCGGCGGCGATCCTCAACCCGCTGATCGACGCGGTCGAAGCCGCGCTGGCGCCCGATCCGGCGACCGGGATCCAGGATCTCGGTCTGCCGGGGCGGGTCCAGCACACCACGATCGCCGGCCGGATCGATACCGACGAGGGCGTGCTCGGCGACCAGGCGGTCGCGATCGTCCCCGTTGAAATCCTTTGCGTCTGAAGGAGCCGAAAATGGATGAGACGGACGAGCGCCGCCGCCCGCTCGACGAGATTGTCGAGCGCTGGTGGGACGAGCACTTTCCCGGGTCTGTGGTGGCGCGGGTGACGGAAATCTGGAACCACGCATTCGCCGCGAAGGAAGAGCTGAAGCGGCGCCTGAAGGAAGGGGCCTGACATGCAACTCGCTTTCGGCGCCGGCGCGCTGTGGGGCAACCGCACCGACGCGACCGGCTCGGGCATCGGCCCCGACCAGTTCGCGATCCTGCAGGATGTCGAGATCGATTGGGACTGGCAGACCAAGGAGCTGTGGGGCCAGTACCAGTTTCCGCTCGATATCGCCCGCGGCCAGGGAAAGATCACCGGCAAGGCCAAGTTCGCCCGCATCTTCGGCGCGATCTACGGCGATCTGTTCTTTGGGCAGACTCCAGCGAGCGGCCAGCTCACCGTGTCGGAGAACGAGGCCGCCGCGGTGCCGGCGACGACGCCGTTTACGGTGACGGTCGCCAACGCCGCGGCCTACTCCGATGACCTCGGGGTCTATTACGCCAGCGGCAACAATGCCGGAGGGCGGCTGACGCGGGTGACGACGCCGAGCGCGGCCGGGCAGTACGCGGTGAACTTGGCGACCGGCATCTACACCTTCGCTTCGGCCGATGCCGGGGCAGCGGTGTCGATCAGCTATCTCTACACTGCGAGCGGCGGCAAGAAGCTGGTGCTGACCAACCAGTTCATGGGTTATACGCCGGTGTTCAAGGCGACGTTTTACACCACGAAGACGACGCAGAACGTGCCGGCCGGGCTGTCGCTGGTGCTGAACGCGTGCACCGCGACCAAGCTCGCGCTGCCGACCAAGATCGACGATTACGAGATCCAGGAATTCGACTTCAGCGCCTTTGCCGACGCGACCGGCGCGATCGGCACGTTGAGCACCAACGAATGACCGAGGCGGTGCTGCGCCTGGCGGGGCGCGACTTCTCGCTCCGCCCGCTGACGCTCGGGCAGCTGCGCGACGTGCTCGAGGTGGTCGCGCAGCTGCAGGGGAAGGCCGGCGGCGCGCTCGTCGAGGCGGCGGCGCGGATCATCCATGCCGGTCTGTCGCGTGGCGACCCCTCGCTGACGCTGGAGGCGGTGATGGCGATGGAGGCGGGCCTCGACGAGGTCAACGCCGCCGTCGCCGCGATCCTCAAGGCGGCGGGGCTTGCCCCCACGGGGGAAACGGTGCCGGTGGCGACAGCCGCGCCCAGCTCGCCGGCATCTACGGCGCCCTCGCCACCGGCTGCGGCTACTCCTATCGCGTGATCGACACGATGAGCTTGGCCGAGGCGGAGGAAATTTTTGCCTATTGGGCCGACAACCCGCCGCCGCATCTGATGCTGCAGACGATCGCGGCGATGCTCGGATGGAAGCCGCGGCGATCCGGCGGTCTCGCCGATCTCACCGCCGCGCCGCCGCCCGGGCTGACGGTCGCAACGAACGCCGGCGCGATGCCGGCGCCGATATTCGATATCGCCGAACTGCGCACGAAAAACCGGAGTAGAGCGTGACGGACAGCATCCAGATCAGCTTTACCGCGGACGCCTCGCCGGCGCTCGCGGCGATTTCATCGCTGAAGGCGGCGCTGGCGCAATTGTCGCCCGCGCTCGCCGAATTCAACGCCGCGTCGCTGCGCACCTTTCGCAACCAGATGCAGATCCTGGTCGACATGAAGCAGGCGACGACCCAGCAGGCGCTCGGGTTCGACATCGAATACACCGCCCAGCTTCGGGCGCAGGAGGCGCAGCGGTTGCAGGCGGCGATCGCCGGCGACTCGAGCATGATCGACGACAAGCTCAAGGCGCTTGCCGACCTCGCGCAGCTCGATACGCAGTACACCGCGACGGTCAGCGAGGATCAGCGCCGCATCGCCGACGACGCGCGGCGCCAGGCCGAGGCGGTGCAGCGCTCCTACGAGGCGGCGTTCGACCGGCTCGGCAGCTCGGGCCGGCGCACCTTCAACGAGATGCTGACCGGGCAGACCGGCTGGGCGCAGGGCTCGCAGCGGCTGGTCCAGCAGGTCGAGACCTTCTTTCTCGAAGAGATCGAAAACATCGCGGCGCGGTGGGCGGCATCGGGGCTCGCGAGCCTCGCCGGCGGCGCGGTGCAGACCGCGGTCACCGGCGCGCAGGCGGCCGGCGCGACGGGGCTCGGCGCGGGGCTGATGGCGATGGCCGGGTTGAACCAGCCGGGCGGCCTCTTCGGCACTGGGCTCCTCGCCGGAGCCGGCGGCGCGGCCCAGGCGACGGCGCTTACCGCCAACACCACCGCGCTGGCCGCGAGCACGGCGGCGATCACCGGTCTTGCCGCGGCGATGGCCGGTGCGGCGGCGGTGAGCGGCGGCAGCGCCGCGATCAGCGGGCTCGGTGGGGCCGCGGGCGCGGCGGCGGCCGGCAGCGCGGCAGGCGGCGGCGGTTTCTTTTCCTGGCTCGGCGGCCTCTTTGCCTTCGCCAAGGGCGGCATCGTGCCGAGCGCGGCCGGCGGATGGGCCTTGCCCAATTTTGCCGGAGCCACGCCGGCGCTTTTGCACGCCCGCGAAATGGTGTTGCCGGCGCCGATCAGCGAGGGGTTGCAACAAATGATCGGCAGCGGCGGCGGTTCGGGCCAGCATTTTCACGCGCATTTCCACGGGCCGGCGGACGCGCCGGCGATCGGCCGCTGGTTTCGCGACAACATGCGCCAGAACGCGAGCGCGATCCGCGACATGTTCCGCCAGAACGCCCTGACGCCGCGCAGCCTGTAGCGCCGCGATGACCGCGATCTTTCCGGTGCTGCCGGGCCTGGCCTGGAGCGTCACCAAGCAGCCGCGCTTCGCCACCCGTATCCAGCGGGCGGTGTCGGGCCGCGAGCTGCGGGCGCTCGACCAGCCCTACCCGATCTGGACGTGGACTTTGACCTATTCGGTGCTGCGCGACGGCGGCGGTTACGACGAATTGCGCACGCTGATGGGGTTCTTCCTCGCCCAGGAGGGCGCCTTCGCGACTTTCTTGTACGAGGACCCGGCCGACAACGCGGTCGCGGCCCAAATGCTGGGAACCGGCGACGGCAGCGCCTCGGCGTTTGCGCTGGTGCGGACGATGGGCGGGTTCGCCGAGCCGATCACCGCGCCGCATGCGGTGACCGGCGTCTATTTCGATGGCGTGCGGCAGGATCCGAGCGGTTATTCGGTCGATGCCGATACCGGGGTGGTGACCTTCGCCGCGCCGCCCTCGGCGGGCAAGGCGGTCGCCGCCGACTTTACCTACTACTTCCGTGTCCGCTTTGCGGATGACAGCGCGGAGTTCGAAAACTTCATGTTCCGGCTGTGGTCGCTGCGGCAGGTCAAACTGCAGTCGGTGATCCCATGAGGGAGGCCTCGCCGACGCTACAAGGCTATCTCGCGAGCACCGACAGCCTTGTCATTACCGACCTCTATACCTTCGCGCTGCCGAGCGGCGCGGTGCTGCGGTATTCGGGATCGGCCGCGGCCCTGAAAATTCCGGGCACGGCGTTTCCGAGCAAGAGCCTCAACTACAACGCCACCGGCTATACCGAATTCGCGCTCGGCCCGCGCTTTGGCCGGTCGACGGTGACGACCAAGATCGGGGTCGAGGCGACCGAGCTCGACGTCTCGGTCATGGCCGGCGCCGGCGACAGGATCGGCACCTTCAGCTTTGCCGAGGCGGTACGGGTCGGGGAGCTGGACGGCGCCACCGTCGAGCTCGACCGCCTGTTCGGGGCGGGCGGGGCGATCGTGTGGTTTTACGGGCGTGTCGCCGAGACCGACGCCGGCCGCACCAATATCGCGATCAAGGTCAAGTCGCTGATGAACCTGCTCGCCGAACAGCAGATGCCGCGTCGGCTCTATCAGGCGGCGTGCACGCATGTGTTCGGCGATGCGATGTGCACCTTCGACCGCACGAGCCTCGCGGTGTCGCAGGCGGCTCTCGCGGGCTCGTCGCAGGCCCAGATCGTCACCGCGCTCGTCCCGAGCCCGGCGACCTTGTTCGACCAGGGCACGATCGTCGGGCTCGCCGGCGCGAATGCGGGGCAGAGCCGCACGATCGCGCGGCTTTCCGCCGGCACGGTCTTCCTGTTGAAGGCGTGGCTTTATCCGGTGGCGGAGGGCGACACGTTCCGCCTGTTGCCGGGTTGCGACCACACAACGGCGACCTGTAGCGGCACGTTCGGCAACCTCGATCATTTCGGCGGCTTCCCGTATATCCCGCCACCCGAGCTGGCGGTCTGAGATGGGCCCGTTGAACCCGCTGCGCGCGGCCGTCGTGGCCGAGGCGCGGAGCTGGCTGGGCACCCCGTTTCATCATCAGGGCCGGGTCAAGGGCGCCGGTGTCGATTGCGCGATGCTGCTCGCCGAGGTGTACGAGCAGTGCGGCGTCGTCGGGCATGTCGATCCCGGCTACTACCCGCCGGATTGGCACATGCATCGCGACGCCGAGCGCTACCTCGACCGTTTGCTGGAGCATGCGCGCGAGCTGACGCGTTTGCCGCTGCCCGGCGATGTGGCCGTGTTCCGCTTTGGCCGCACCTTTTCGCACGGCGCGATCGTCACGGATTGGCCGCGGCTGATTCATGCCTATTGGGCGGCCGGACGGGTCGTCTGGGGCGACGCCGGATGCTACCCGCTCGCCGGGCGCGAGACACGGCTTTTCGGGGTCATCGATGACTGAGATTGCCTATACCGGCAAGGGCGGCGGGCCGACGCCTTTCGTCAACGCCTTCGACCACCCGCAAGTCGGCTCGTTCCGCTACAACACCAGCCAGGCCGGGAGCCCGGTGGCGATCTGCTACGGCACCCAGCGGGTGACGATAAACCTGCTCGAATTCTGGGGCTTCACCGGGTCGTCCGGCGGCAAGGGAGGCAAGGGCGGCGGCGGTGGCGGCGCCGGCAAAAAGAGCCAGCAGCAATTCGCGGTCGATGTCGCGATGGGGATCTGCCAGGGCCCGGTCGCCTTCACCGGATCGAGCTGGGGCAACGGCTCGGGGAACCGGATCTGGGCCAATGGCGGGGTGGCGATCGGCCTGGCCCAGGTCGGGCTCAACGGCTATGCCGGCAGTGACGGCCAGCCGCCCGACCCGGTCTTCGCCAGCGGCGACCCGAATACGCCCGCGATCGGCTATTCCGGCACCGCCTATGCGACCGGCACGCCGATGCAGCTCGGCTCGTCGCCGGCGATGCCGAACATCTCGTTCGAAATCACCGGCCTCCTCGTCGGGACCGCCGGGGCCGCGTTTCCAAACGACGCGCGGCCCGACGCGATCCTCACCGACCTGATCGCCAATCCGCGTTACGGCGCCGGGTTTCCGCCCGGCAATATCGACAGCGCGGCGATGGCGGATTGGGGCGCGTACTGCCAGGCAGCGGGCATGGCGATGTCATTGCTGCTCGACCGCCAGCAGCCGGCGGCACGGTGGATCGAGGAGATCGCGGCACTGACGGTTTCCGTCGTGGTATGGTCGGGCAACACGCTGCGGATCGTGCCGTATGGCGACCGGCCGCTCGCGGATAACGGCGCGAGCTGGGCTCCCGACCTCACCTGGCGCTATAGCCTCGGCGACTCGGATTTCCTGCCGTGGGGCGAGGGCGATCACGCGAGCGATCCGGTGTTGCTGACCCGCGGCGATCCGGCGCTGGCGACCAATTGGCTGTCGCTCGAATACATGGATGCGGAAAACGGCTACAACCCGCAGATCATCGCCGTGTTCGACCAGGGGCTGATCGACCGATACGGGCTCCGCACGGGGCCGTCGGTGCAGGCGCACGGCTTCACCAACCCGACCGGCACGACGATCTCGGCGCAGCTCCAGCTTCAGCGCGCGACCTATATCCGCAACACCTACCGGTTCAAGCTGGGGTGGCGCTATTGCCTCCTCGAGCCGATGGACATCGTGCTGATCACCGATGTGGCGCTCGGCCTCGATGCGGCCCCCGTGCGCATCACCCAGATCGCCGAGGATGAGAACGGCGAGCTGACCGTCACCGCCGAGGAAATCCCGGGAGTGACGCCCTAGCATGCCCGGCACCATCGCGCCGATCGGGGTCGGCACCGCCGCGCTCTATCCGAAGCAGGCGACCGCCGGCCCCCCGCTCGACCCGTTCGCCGCGCCCGGCGACACCAACGCGCCGATCCTGTTCGAGCCGCCGCCGGGTCTGACCGGCGGGGCGAACGAGGTGTGGGTCGTGGCGACCGGAGGCCCCGACTGGGGCGGCGCGCAGATTTGGGTATCGAGCGACGGCAATACGTACGCCTTCGCCGGCACGGTGTATCGCGGCGGGCGCCAGGGCATGCTGACGGCGGCGCTGCCGACCGCCGGCGATCCCGATACGGGCGACACGCTGTCGGTCGACCTTGCGGAGAGCGAGGGGCAGCTTCTTTCCGGCACCGTGGCCGACGCCGACAATTTGGTGACGCTCTGCTATTGCGGCGGCGAACTGCTCTCCTACGAGACGGCGACGCTGACCGGCACTTTCACCTACGACCTGACCTATCTGCGGCGGGGCGCCTACGGTACCGCGATCGGCGCGCATGGCGCGGGCACGCAATTCGGCCGCATCGGCCCCAACGACCCGGCTGTGTTCCGCTACGGCTACCCCGCGAGCTTCATCGGCCAGACGATCTATCTGAAGCTGCCGTCGTTCAACATCTTCGGCCAGGGCTTGCAGAGCCTTGCCGCGCTCTCGGCCTATAGCCTCACCCTGAATGGGGACGGCACCGACCCGCTGTCGAACCCGATCGTCGCGGCGCTGGCCGCCGGCACCGGAGAGGATTGGGGCACGGTGGGCACCAGCCTGATCGGAGCGGCCGATTTCGGCTCGGTCATCGCCCCGGTCGGCGCCGCAATCAATCTTGGAACGGTCCCCTGATGTCGCATACCCAAGTACAACTGGCCCGCGCCGGTTCGAGCGAGATCGCAGCCTATACCGGTCCGCTCGGCGAGATCGTCGTCAACACCGACGACTACACGCTGCATGTGCAGGACGGCACGACCGCGGGCGGTCACCAGGCGGGAACCCCGGCCGGCGGCAACTATAGCTATCAGCAGCCGGCGAGCGGCGCGACGCTGACCGCTCCGGCCTACCTCGCCGCCTATGTCATCGATCCGGCCGGAACCCTGGCGGCGCTGACCGTGGTGACACCGCCGGGCGCCAATGACGGACAGCTCTTCGAGGTGAGCACGACGCAGGCGATCGGCGCGCTGACGGTGTCGCCGGCCGCCGGGCAGACCGTCATCGGCGGCAACATCTTGCTCGCCGCGAACGGGGGCGCCGGGTGGCGCTATGCGGCGGCCAACGGCACCTGGTATCGGAGGTTTTGATGCGTCGGCTTGCGTGGGCGTTTCTCATTGTCGCGGGCGCGGCGAGCGCCGAGGCGCAGACGACGGTATCGGGGCCGGTGACGTTCGGCACCGGACTCAGCGTATCGGGCAGCGGCACGGTGTCGGTCGCGACCGGCGGGATAAGCAACGCAATGCTCGCCAACCCGGGGCTCACGCTCGGTTCCACCGGGCTGACGCTCGGGGCGACGACGACGGCGGTCTCGGGTCTGACGCTCTCGGGGGCAACCGTGAGCGGGACGACGACCCTCCCCGGCGGTGGCGCCATTACGGGCGGTGGCGATATCGGTATCGGTACGGCGAACCCGCAGTCCAGTTTTCAGGTGACCGCGGCGAATCCGTCGATCATTGGGTACTCGCGCTTTACCACGTCCGACTATGTGGACGGTTCGGTCGGCTCCGGTCTGGTTTTTAACTCCGGGGCCAACACCGGTAATACCTGGTCGTCGATAAATGCGTTCAGCGCTGGAAACAGCACCGGTGCTGCATTGGTCTTGAATACCAATAGCACGAATGTCGGGGTTGGCACGACCGGCCCCAACCAGAGGCTCACCATCCAGGCCAACACCTCAGCTTCAGGGAATGAAAGCGATCTTCACGGCCTGGGCATCACGACCGGGGCCGGTGGCCAAACCATGTTTATGGGCTACGACGGCACTCTCGATACCGGATACATCAATGTATCCAAGTCTGGCTCGATCGAGCCCCTGTCCTTGCAGACGAGAGGGGGGAATGTCGGGATCGGCACCACCGCGCCCGGCGCGTTGTTGTCGATCGCCAACGGCGCGAACGATGCGACCAACTACGGTAAAGCGATCCAGATCACCAATGTCGACGGCAATCGCCAGCAAATAGCGTTTATTCGCAACGGCCACGATGTTCTAGCGGCTGGATATAACGGCGCGACCGATGTCTGGGGATTTGGCAATGGAAACGCGACTGACGCCAGCTTTTCGCCAACTAATCTGTCAATCGATCTGGGTAATACCCGTGTAGGTATCGGCACGGCGAGCCCAGCCTACTCCCTCGATGTCGAGGGCGGCCAGGTGAACGCGTCAGGGGGGTTTGTCGCGGGAGGCGCGGCCGGGGTTTCCTGCAGCGGCGCCCCGACGGCGGCGTTTGCCGTGACCGATGGCATTGTCACGCATTGCTGACGGCGGCTGACTTCTCGCGGTTCGAGGCTTCGCGGGCACTTAAACGACCGTAGAGCCGCTGCGCTCTCCGTCCCCCTCGGCCCGGGCTCGGGCAAATTTGCAGGACACATAAATGGCAAGCGACGGCGACACGGTCGACCGCGCGCTCGGCGTCTTGTGCGCCGAGGTCCGCGCGCTCGGACAGCGGATCGACGAGCTGCGCGGCGATCTGCGCTCGCGCTCGGGCGAGCAGGCGGAACTCGATCGCCGGCTGCGCGCGGTCGAGCTGCGCCTGGCCAGCGACGACGCGGCGCGCCACTCGGCGGACCGAGTGCACCATCGCTGGCGCATGGCGGTGACCGCCATCCTCAGCGGCATCTCCGGCATCTTGGGCGCGGTCGCCGCCCGTTGGCTCGACACGCATTCGTGAGCGGACTCCCGGGCCTCGTCCTCGACGGGGTCATCGATGTCTCGCATCACAATGGCCGCATAGACTGGGCGCGCGCCGCCGCCGCCGGGATCGTGCTCGCCTTCGTCAAGGCGAGCGAGGGAACGCGGTTCGCCGACCCGGCCTTCGCGGCCAACCGCGCCGCGGCGGCCGCGGCGGGTGTGCGCGTGGTGCCCTACCACTTCATCGATCCCGGCGATCCCGTCGCCCAGGCCCGGCATTTCGCCGCCGTGGCCGGGCTGACGCCGGGCTGCGCGGCGATGCTCGACTGGGAGACGCGGTGCCCGGCCGCGAGTCTGGTGGCGATCGGCGGGCTCGTGAGGGAGGCGACCGGGCGCGACCCGGTCGGATATTACGGCGCCGGCCAGCTTGTCGCCGCCGATCCCACGCTGTCGCACTGGCCGCTGATGCTGCCCGAATACCCGCACGGCGAGAGGCCCGGCGACTATTCGACCCTGGTGACCGCGCCGCCGCGGCTGCCGCCGGGGCGCGATCCGCTCCGCCCCTACGATTTCCACCAATACACGCCGGCCGGCCGGGTTTCCGGAATCGCCGGGCCGGTCGACCGGTCGGTTTGGGTCGGCACGGCCGACCAGCTGCGCAAGTGGCACGGCGGCTGAGCCGCCTTTTTCCCGAAAGGAACCGTCATGCAGGTGATCGCCTATCTCTTGGCGCGCTTCAGCGAGCCCTCAAGCTATGCCGGACTCGGCGCGGCCCTCGCTCTCCTCGGCTGGAACCTGTCGGATTCGACCCTCGGCACGGTGATCCAGTTTTGCGCCGCGCTGTGCGCCCTGCTGGCGCTGTTCCTGAAAGACCGGGGGCTGGCGAAGATGATCGTGCTGGCCGTGCTGACCGCGCCGATGCTGTCGGGCTGCGGCGGGGTTGTCGCGGCGGGGTCGGCGGCCGGCGTCGCGAGCGGGCTCCTGGCGATCGCCAACCAGTACGCCGGGACCCTCGACACCGTGATCCAGACCGCTTGCGCCGACTACGAGAGCGGCCGGGCGGCCGCGAACACGATCGTCGCGACGGGCCTCGTCCCGGCTTCGATCGCCGCCAAGATCGCCTCGATCGAAAGCTTCGGCGATGCCGCCTGCGCCAATCCGCCCGACGGCGATGTGTTTTCGACCGCCGTCTGGCTCGGCCGGCTGGTCGGGGAGATCACGGTGCTCGCCGGCGACACCGCGTCCCCTTGATCCCGCCGCCGCCGCCCGGCATCGTGCCACCGGCGGGGCGGGGGAATCCGATGCGAGTTTTGCGAGGCGCGGCGGTGGCCGCCTGTCTGCTGGCGGCGGGCTGCGGGAACGACAAAGACCTCGGCCACAACTGCCCGATCCCGGTCCACTACGACCGCGCGATGCTCGACAAGATCCAGGCGGCATTGGAAAAGCTGCCGCCCGACAGCGTCCTTCGCCAGGCCATGACCGACTACGAATCCGAGCGCGACGATCTGAGGTTCTGCCGCTGAGCGTTGCTCCCCGGCCCGGGTGCGGCTATGACCAGCGCAGACGAGGGGCGGGGGATCGGAGCGAATGAAACGCGCCTTTGTATTTCCGGGGCAGGGCTCGCAGGCCTCCGGCATGGGCAAGGAGCTGGCCGAGGCGTTTTCGGCGGCGCGGCTGTTGTTCGAGGAAGTCGACGACGCGCTGTCCCAGCACCTTTCCCGGCTGATGTTCGAGGGGCCGGAACCCGATCTGATGCTGACCGAGAACGCCCAACCCGCCCTGCTGGCGGCCAGCATGGCGGTGATCCGCGTGCTCGAGGCCGAGGCGGGGTTCGACCCGACATCCCAGATCGCCTATGTCGCCGGCCACTCGCTCGGCGAATATTCGGCCTTGGCGGCAGCGCGCACGTTTGCGGTGGGCGACGCGGTGCGACTCGTCAAGCGGCGCGGGCAGGCGATGCAGAAAGCCGTGCCGGTCGGCGAAGGCGCGATGGCGGCGCTGCTCGGCCTCGATATCGACGCCGCGCGCGAGGTCGCCGAAGAAGCCGCCGGCGACGGCGTCTGCGACGTGGCCAACGACAACTGTCCCGGCCAGGTCGTCGTCAGCGGCAGCGCCGAGGCCGTCAACCGCGCGGTCTCGCTCGCCTCGGCGCGAGGTTCCCGGCCGCGCCTGCTGCCGGTCAGCGCGCCGTTTCATTGCAAGCTGATGGCGCCCGCCGCCGATGTGATGGCCGAGGCGCTGGCCGATACCCGCCTCAACCCGCCGCTGGTGCCGGTCGTCGCCAACGTCAGCGCAACGGCTACCGAGGACGTCGATGTGATCCGGACGCTCCTCGTCGAGCAGGTCACCAGCATGGTCCGCTGGCGCGAGACCGTCCTCCTGTTCCGGCTCAACGAGGTTGAGGAGATCGTCGAGATCGGCGCCGGCAAGGTGCTGGCCGGCCTCAGCCGGCGGATCGACCGCGAGATGGCCGTAGTGTCGGCCGGCAGCGCGGCCGAGACCGAAGAACTGATGAAGCGGCTCTGAGGCCATGTTCGATCTCGGCGGACAGGCGGCGCTGGTGACCGGCGCCTCGGGCGGGATCGGCGGAGCGATCGCGCGGGCCCTGCATCGCGCCGGCGCGACGGTGGCCCTGGCCGGGACTCGCCGCCCCGCGCTCGACGCGCTTGCCGCGGAACTCGGCGCGGGAACACCTGTGCTGACCGCGGATCTTTCCACCCCCGAGGCCGCCGATGCGCTGGTCAAGGACGCCGAGGCGGCACTGGGCCAGCTCGACATTCTCGTCAACAATGCCGGCATCACGCGCGACTCGCTGGCGCTTCGCTTGCGCGACGAGGACTGGCAGGCGGTGCTGGATGTCAATCTCACGGCGACCTTCCGCCTGACTCGCGCCGCCTTGCGCGGGATGGTGCGCCGGCGGCACGGGCGGATCGTGTCGATCGCCTCGGTGGTCGGCGTGACCGGCAATCCCGGCCAGGCCAATTACGCGGCGTCGAAGGCGGGGATGATCGGCATGTCGAAATCGATCGCCGCCGAGGTCGCGACGCGCGGGATCACGGTCAATTGCGTCGCCCCCGGCTTTATCGCCACGGCGATGACCGAGAAGCTCAACAACGAGCAGCAGGCCCGAATCGCCGCCGCCATTCCGGCCGGCCGCATGGGCACGCCCGACGAGATCGCCGCCGCGGTGCTCTTCCTGGCAAGCGCGGAAGCGGCCTATATCACCGGCCAGACGCTGCACGTCAACGGCGGCATGGCGATGGTTTGAGCGCGTTGGCACACCCGATTGAATCGTGTTATGTGACCGGCACCGTCGATGCGCCCGCCGTGGCCAGACGCCCAAGAACCCGCCCACATCCGGGCACTGGGGTCAGCATCGAGCCGAGATGATAGCCAGCAGACCGAGGAAGAGAACGGATGAGCGACGTCGCCGAGCGGGTCAAGAAGATCGTCGTCGAGCACCTTGGCGTCGACGATTCCAAGGTGACTGAGAACGCCAGCTTTATCGACGATCTGGGTGCCGACAGCCTCGACACGGTCGAGCTGGTCATGGCGTTCGAGGAAGAATTCGGGTGCGAAATCCCCGATGACGCGGCCGAGAAGATCATCACCGTCAAGGACGCGGTGAGCTTTATCGAGGCGCATAGCTGAGGCGCCCGGCGCAACCGATGGCCGAGAGGAACGCAACCTCCGGCCCGGTAGGCCGTACATTCCATAGAACGGCTGGACCGGGAACGCGATGAGACGCGTCGTTGTCACCGGAATGGGTTTGGTAACGCCGCTCGGCCTCGGGCTCGACAACGTATGGGGCCGGCTGATCGCGGGCGAATCCGGCATCAGCGCGATCCAGTCCTTCGACGTCTCCGACCTGCCGTCGCGAATCGCCGGGCAGGTGCCGATCGGCGATACCGCCTCGGGCAAGTACAATGCCGAGGATTGGGTTCCGGCCAAGGATCATCGCCGCATGGATACGTTCATCCTGTTCGCGATGGCGGCGGCGATTCAGGCCATCGAGGATTCGGGCTGGAAGCCCGAGGACGAGGAGGGCCAGGAACGCACCGGCGTGATGATCGGCTCGGGCATCGGCGGGCTGCCCAGCATCAACGATACCGCTCTTATCCTCGCCGAGCGCGGTCCGCGGCGCGTCTCGCCGTTTTTCATTCCCGCCAGCCTGATCAACCTCGCCTCGGGCAACGTGTCGATCCGCTACGGCTTCAAGGGGCCGAACCACGCGGTCGTCACGGCCTGCTCGACCGGCGCCCACGCGATCGGCGACGCGGCGCGGCTGATCGCACTCGACGACGCCGATGTCATGGTCTGCGGCGGGTCCGAAGCGGCGATCTGCCGGCTCGGCCTCGCCGGCTTTGCCGCGGCGCGGGCGCTCTCGACCGGATACAACGACGACCCGCCGCGCGCATCGCGTCCGTGGGACCAGGGCCGCGACGGGTTCGTGATGGGCGAGGGCTCGGGCATCCTCGTGCTCGAGGAGTACGAACATGCCAAGACGCGCGGCGCCAAGATTTATGCCGAAGTCATCGGCTACGGCATGTCCGGTGACGCCTACCACATGACCGCCCCGGCCGAGGACGGCAACGGCGCCTTCCGGTCGATGCGCAACGCCCTGAAAAGCGCCCGGCTCGCACCCGAGGCGATCGGCTATATCAACGCGCACGGCACCTCGACCCCCCTCGGCGACGAGATCGAGCTCGGCGCGGTCAAGCGGCTTTTCGGCGACCACGCCTACAAGCTGTCGATGTCGTCGACCAAATCGGCGATCGGCCATCTGCTCGGCGCGGCCGGCAGCGTCGAGGCGATCTTCTCGATCCTGGCGATGCGCGACGGCGTGATGCCGCCGACGCTGAACCTCGAAAACCCCTCCGAATCCTGCGATATCGACCTGATCGCCAAGACGGCGCGCGAGCGCAAGGTCGATTACGTGCTGACCAACTCCTTCGGGTTCGGCGGCACCAACGCCTCGCTGATCTTCTGCCGGCCGGAGTTGCGGGGATGACCCGGGCGCGGCCTCCGCGCCCCGACGACAGCCGGCTGCGATGAGATCGTTTCTGGCACTATTGGCATGGAGCTTCGTCGCCGCGGCGGTCCTCGTCGGCGCGGTTGGCGGGGCCGGCTACTGGGTCTATCGCGACGCCCGCGCGCCGGGCCCGTCGACCGAGGCGCACACGCTCGTCATCCCCCCGCACACCGGGGTATCGGGCATTGCCGAGGCGCTGCAAAAAGAAGGGGTTATCCGGCATAAGTTCGTGTTCGAAGTCGCGGCGAAGTTTTCCGGCCGCGGCGGCGCCATGCAATCGGGCGAATACGAGTTTCCGGCCGGGGCGAGCATGTTCGCGGCGATGGACATTCTCGCCGCCGGCAAGACCGTCAAGCATCGCCTGACCATCCCCGAAGGCCTGACCACCGCCGAGATCCTCGCGCTGGTAAAGGAGGCGCCGGCGCTCGCGGGCGACCCGGGCCCATCCCCGCCCGAGGGCTCGCTGCTGCCCGAGACTTATGTCTATAGCTATGGCGAGCAGCGCCAGGAGCTGATCGAGCGGATGCGCCGCGCGATGACCCAGGCGCTGGCCCAGGCTTGGGCCGACCGCCGCGACGACCTTTATCTGACAAGCCCGCAAGAGGCGCTGATCCTCGCCTCGATCGTCGAGCGCGAGACGGCGAAAGAAGACGAACGGCCGCATGTCGCGGGGGTTTACGTCAACCGGCTGCGGCTCGGCATGCTGCTGCAAGCCGACCCGACCGTGATCTACGCGATCGAGGGCGACAAGTCGCACAAGCTCGACCGGCCCCTGACGCATGCCGATCTTGGCGTCGATTCCCCCTACAACACCTATGTCGCGAAAGGGCTGCCGCCCGGCCCGATCGCCAATCCCGGCAAATCGGCGCTGCGCGCGGCGACCCGCCCGCAGCGCACCGACGATCTGTATTTCGTCGCCGACGGCACGGGCGGCCATGTCTTCGCGAAGACCCTCGCCGAGCATAACCGCAACGTCGCCGCCTATCGCCACCAGGCGCTCGGCGAACGGTCCGAGGCCGCGCCGCCGGTGCCCGGCCCCTCGATTGCCGAGGTGGCGCCGGTGGCGCCGCCGCCTCCGAAGCCGCACGTTCCGGCCGCGCGCGAGCATCCGTGCCGCACCGCCGCCGGACATCCCTGCCCACGCTAGGCGGGCGAGGCGGCGATGGGCATCTCCAGCATGACGGGGTTCGCCCGGGCCGATGGCGAGACGGCGGGCATTTCCTGGGTCTGGGAGATCAAGAGCGTCAACGGCCGCTCGCTCGATCTGCGCCTGCGCCTGCCGGCCGGCTTCGAGGCGCTGGAGCCGCAGCTGCGCGGCGACCTCGCGGGCCGGTTTCGCCGCGGCAATCTCTCGGCGACGCTCTCGGTCGACCGCACCCAGCCCCCCTCCGTGCGGATCAACCGCGAGCTCCTGGCGCGGATCGGCGCCGCGCTGCGCGAGCTCGGCGGGATCATCGACGCGGTGCCGCCCCGACTCGACGGGCTTTTGGCCCTGCGCGGCGTCATTGAGATCGTCGATGACGACGATCCGACGGTGGTCGAGGCGCGCCGCACCGCGGTTGCCGCCGGCTGGGCGCTGGTGCTGGAGCGGCTCGCCGCGTCGCGCGACGAGGAGGGCTCCAAGCTCGACGCGCTGCTTAACGCACAGCTGGGCGAATTGAACGCGCTGGTCGCGGCCGCCATCGCTTCGGCCGCGGCGCAGCCGGCGGCGCTGCGCGCCCGCCTCGAACAGACCCTCGCCGACCTCGCCGAGCTCGCGCCGACAATGCCGCAGGAGCGCGTCGCCCAGGAGCTGGCGCTGATGGTCGGGCGCGCCGATATCCGCGAGGAGCTCGACCGGCTGCGCGCCCATCTGACCCAGGCCCGCGACCTGCTGTCCCAGGGCGAGGCGGTCGGGCGCCAGCTCGATTTCCTGTGCCAGGAGCTGAACCGCGAGGCCAACACGCTCTGCTCGAAATCCGCCGATATCGAGCTGACCCGGATCGGGTTGGCGCTGAAGGCCGCGATCGAGCAGTTTCGCGAGCAGGTGCAGAACCTCGAATGAGCGGCCCCGACTTGCAGCGCCGCGGCTTTCTGCTGGTGCTTTCATCGCCGTCCGGGGCCGGCAAGACGACGATTACGCGCCGGCTGCTCGACCGCGACCCGACCCTCGCGCTCTCCGTATCGGTGACGACGCGCCCGCCGCGTCCCGGGGAGATCGACGGGCGCGACTACCGCTTCATCGACCAGGCCGCCTTCGACCGCATGGTCGCGCAAGGCGAGCTGCTCGAGCACGCGACGGTGTTCGGCAACTCCTATGGTACGCCGCGCCAGCCGATCGAGGCGGCGATCGAAGCCGGCGGGGATGTCGTCACCGACATCGACTGGCAGGGCACCCAGCAGCTCAGCGGCAGCAGCCTTGGCCCCGATATCGTCAAGGTCTTTATCCTGCCGCCGAGCCCCGATGCGCTCGGCGCGCGGCTGCTGGCCCGGGCGCAGGACACCGATGCGGTCGTCGGAGCGCGAATGGCGAAGTCGGCCGAGGAGATGAGCCACTACCCGGAATACGAGTACGTCATCGTCAACGACGACCTCGACCGCAGCATCGCCGAAGTGCAGGCGATCGTCACCGCCGAGCGGCTCAAGCGCGACCGCCAGCGCGGCCTCGCCGATTTCGTCACGCGGCTCAGAGGCGGGTAAGCCCTCGCGCGAGCGCGCAGAATTCCGCGACCGAAAGTTCCTCGGCCCGTGCCGTCGCCGGAATGCCGGCGGCGGCGAGGAGCGGCTCGGCCGGGACCCCGAGCGTCTTCAGGCTCGCCCGCAGCATCTTGCGGCGCTGGCCGAACGCGGCGGCCGTGACGCGCTCCAGCGTGGCCTTGTCGGCCGCGGCGAGCGGGCTCGGCCGCGGCGTCAGGCGCACGACGCTCGACGTGACCTTTGGCGCCGGGACAAAGGCGCGGGCCGGTATGTCGAACAGGATTTTCGCCTCGCACAGCCATTGCACGATGACCGATAGCCGGCCGTAGCTTGGACGGCGCGGCGCGGCGACGAGGCGCGCGGCGACCTCGCGCTGGAACATCAGCGTCAGGCTCTCATAGGCCGCGATGCCGTCGAGCCAGCGCAGCAGCAGCGCGGTGGCGATGTTGTAGGGGAGGTTGGCGACGATTCGGCGCGGCGGTTCGCACAGGGCCGCCGGGTTGAGCGCCAAGGCGTCGCCCTCGATCAGCTCCAGGCGGCCGGGATAAGCCCCCGCGACGGCGGCGAGCGCTTCCAGGCAGCGCGGATCGCGCTCGATGGCGATGACGCGCTTGGCTCCCGCCGCCAGGAGGGCCCGGGTCAATCCGCCGGGTCCCGGGCCGATCTCGATCACCGTGGCGGTATCCAGCGGGCCGGCGGCGCGCGCGATGCGTCCGGTCAGGTTGAGGTCGAGCAGAAAATTCTGGCCGAGGCTGCGCCGAGCCCCGATGCCGTGCGCGGCGATCACCTCGCGCAGCGGCGGGAGGTCGGCCGGATCGGTACTCAGTGCGAGGCGCGCCGCGCCGCCATCGCGCCGGCCAGCCGCAGCGCCGCGATCAGGCTGTCGGCGCGGGCGGCGCCGGTCCCGGCGATGTCGAAGGCGGTGCCGTGGTCGGGCGAGGTGCGGATGAACGGCAGGCCCAGCGTCACATTGACCCCGCCGTCGAAATCGATCGTCTTGATCGGGATCAGCGCCTGGTCGTGATACATGCACAGCGCGGCGTCGTAGGTGCGGCGCGCGGCGGGATGGAACATCGTGTCGGCGGCGAGCGGCCCCCTGGCGTCGATGCCGTCCTCGCGCAGCGCGGCGACGGCCGGCGCGACGATCTCGATATCCTCGCGGCCAAGACCGCCTGCTTCGCCGGCATGGGGGTTGAGACCGGCGATCGCGAGGCGCGGCGCGGCGATGCCGAAATCGCGCCGGAGGGCCGCAGCAGCGATCTTGCCGGCATGGACGATCGCCTCGGTCGACAGCATCGCGATCGCCTCGCGCAGCGCATGGTGGATCGTCACCGGCACCACGCGCAGCTCCGGGCAGGCCAGCATCATCACCGCCGGCCCCTCGATCCCCGCCAGCTCGGCCAGGTATTCGGTATGGCCGGGGTGACGGAACCCGGCGCGGTAGAGGGCATCCTTGTTGATCGGGTTGGTGACGACGGCGCCCGCCGCGCCGCTTTTCGCATCGGCGACGGCGCGGTCGATCGACCCGATCACCAGGCGCGCATCGGCCGCATCCGGGAGCCCCGGCCGGGCGCGCGGGCAGGCATCGAGCGGCAAGACCGGCAGCGCCGCGGCAAAGGCGGAGGCGGCCTCAGCGGGCTTGTCGATCGCGCGGACGGGAACGTCCCAGCCGAATTGCCGCGCGAGGGCGGCGAGGCGGTCCGGCCAATCGACGGCATAGAAGACGGGCAGGGCGGCCTCGCGCCGCCGCAGCCAGGCCTGAAGCGCGATCTCGCCGCCGATCCCGGCCGGCTCGCCCATCGTCAGGGCGAGCGGGAGCCTGCTATTGCCTGACATCGACATAGGCGGTGCGGCGCAGATCGGTGAGGTACCGGCGCGCCACGGTGTCGTAGCGCTGCGAGGCCAGCGACTCCAGGACCGAGTTGCGCGTGATCGCGGTGGGGCCCCCGCCGGCCTTCTTGCCGCACAGCATGATGACCCCGACGCCGTTCTTTTGCAGGATCGGCTGGGATGCCTGATTGGGCGACAGACCGTCGATCAGCTTGCGCAGCTCCGGCGCGATCTGATTTGCCCGCAAGTGCCCTTCGCTCGAATATTGCGGCACCTTCTCCTTGCCGAGGCGCAGGAAGTCGGCGCACGTCTTCGCGCTGTTGCGAATCCCTTCCACCCCAGCAACCGCCGTGCGCTTTTGCGCGTCGCTCGCCGGCGCCGGCAGCGGAAAGACGACCTGAACCACGTCGTAGACGGTATCCTGCTCGCTGCCGCTGCCGCTGGTCCCGGTGCGGCGGTCAAGCACGAGCATCAGGTAATATCCGGCGCCGGTGCGGATCGGCGGCGACAGCTCGCCGGGTTTCAGATTAGCCACCGCCTTAGCCAATTCGGGCGCGAGCTGGTCCGGCCGTATCCAGCCGAGGTCGCCGCCCACCGCCGCCGTGGCCGATTTGGAGAATTGCTGCGCGACCGCTGAAAAGCGGGCGCCCTTGTGCATCTGGTCGATCAGCCGGTCGGCGGTCGCCCGTACCTCGGCGTCCTGCGCCGGCGTGTCGACGGCGAGAAATATCTCGGCGACGCGCGCCTCGGGTTCGTTCGCGTGCTCCTTGGCGCGCTTCGTCGCCTCGTCGATCTCCTCGTCGGATATCTCGGTGGTCTCGGCCGCCAGGCGGCGCACCAGTTTCCCCCAAACGATCGAGGCGGTGATCTGGTCGATCAAGCTGCCGCGGTCGATCCCCTTGGCTTTGAGAAACTCGTTGAGCTGCCCGGGCCGCATATTGTTCTGCTTCTCGATCAACGAGACCGCGGTCTGGATCTCGGCGTCGGTCGCCGTGACGCTCTTTTTCTTGGCTTCCTGCAGCTCGAGCTTTTCGTCGATCAGCTGCTTCAGCACCTGCTTGCCGATCTTCTGACGGTTCTCCGGCGTGTCCGGGATGTTCGACGAGATCATGACGATGCGGATGCGCGAGGTCAGGTCGAAGACCGAGATGACCTCGTCGTTGACGACCGCCGCGATCGTGGTCTGGGATTGCGGCGCCGGCGCCGGCGCCGCCTGTTGCGCCGGCCGGCGATGCGGCGCCTGGGCCGATGCGGTCGCGCCCGCTCCCATCGCGCCCGCTCCCATCGCGATCGCGAGGAGCACGCACAGCCATCGGAATGCCGCCATCGTCAAAACCCTATTGCCGCCCCCCGACCGGGCCAAACCTACCCCTTTGCCCGATCGCTGTCGCCGGGCCGGTGGTCGCAGCCGGTCAAGAGCCGTTGCCGCCGACCTGCGCGAGCGTCGTGCCGATCTCTCCGAGGTTCTTGAAAACGACGCTGAACACGAGGGAGACACCCGGCGTCACGTCGCCGCTGCGGATGCCCGACTGGGTCAGCGACGTCACGAACGCCATGCATTCGTCCTGGTAGATCGCCGAGATGTTCGCGTAGACGCTGGTGCTGCTCGATTGCGGCGTCGCGATCCCGTTCACGATGTTGTCGGAGTTGGTCAGGTTGATCGTCTCGCTGCCGCGCAGCGTCCAATAGCGGGTCAGCTTGGTCGTCAGGTTGAGCGTCAATTGTTGGCGCTTGCCGTAGAGCACCGTCTGCCCGGTGGCGGGGTTGGTCACGACCTGGTTGAGCTGCTCGGCCGGCATCAGCAGGTAGCTGACGCCGAACCTGAGGTTTTGCGGGCCAAAGTTCGCCCCGATTTCCTGCGAACGGTTGCCCAGCGTCGCCTTGTCGAGGCGGAACCGATAAATCAGGTCGAGATAGGAGGTAGGTGACGCCTCGAACCGCCCGACCAGATCGGACAAATTGTCCTCGGCGCCCGACCCCGGCGGCAGATAATGATTGGTCTGCGCCCTCAGGCTCTGGCCGATCAGCATCCGGTAGCTGCCGCCGTCCTTGTTGTAGATGCCGGCCTTGAGCCCGTAATCGACGCGCTGGCCGGTATCGATCAGGTCGTATCCCGAAAAGCGGTCGGGGCGGAACAGATCGCTGTCGCGGAACTGGAAATTGATGCTGTCCTCATCCGGGATACGCCAGCTATTGCCGCCGCTTGGCGCGACAAAGGCGCCGACGATCGGCTCGATCAGCGCGGTCATTGTCTCGCCGCGATGGACGAGCGGGTAGTTCCACAGCATCCCGACCTGGGGATAAAGGCGCCCGGTGACGTAGTTCTGCGCGATCGGCTGCGCCGGCGGAGCGCCGTTGATCGAGAAGTAGCGGGACGGCAGGTCGGGGTTCGAGAGCGGGCTCAGATTGCCGATCGAATAGGCGTCGCCGCGGACGCTGGCGATGAATTTGTACTGGCTACCGATGCCGTCGCGGAAGGTCTTGTCCCACTCGCTGCCCAGCGAAAGCCGCCGCGTCTGCGTACCGACTTCGCGGAAGATGTTGAGCAGGTTGGCGTTGAGCTTCAGGATCCCGCCCCAGCCGTCCGGTTCCATCTGCCAGGTGCGGTTGGCGACCGGCAGAACGATCGGCTGGGTCGAATCGCCGATCCCCGGCTGCAGCGGCTGGAACAAATAGGCGTTGACGTCGGTCTCGCCGCGGCGGTCGAACCCTTCGAGGTAGCCGCGCGTGATCATCGTGTTGAGCAGCGGGTTGCCGAAGTTGAAGCGCAGCAGATAGGTCTGGTCGGATACGCGCTGCAGGTCGAACCCGGTGCGATAGGTCGGATCGAGGTCCCACACGGCGGTGGCGTTGATATGGCCGCGCAGCTTGTCGCCCGTGTCCTCGATGCCCTGCGACCCGACATTGCTGTAGTTGACGCTGGCGATCGCGTCGAGCGCGCCGTTGCCGAAGCGCTGCCGGTACTCGCCGGCGAGCAACGGCCCGGCGATCGTGTTGTAGCGCGGCGCCAGGGTCAGGTCCTTGTCGCTATCGAGCACCCAGTAATACGGGATCGAGAAGTGGAAGCCCGTGTTGTTGCCGTTGCCGAATGACGGCATCAGGAAGCCGCTGGCGCGCTTGACCGACGGGTCCGGGGTCGAGAGGTAGGGCGTGTAGAAAACGGGGAACCCGTCGATTTCCAGCGTGGTGTCGCGGAACTCGACGGTTTGCGCCGACCGGTCGTCGTCGATCTGCCGCGCCTTGATCTGCCAGGCCGGAGGCTTGGTGGGGTCGTCCTTGCACAGATCGCACGGCGAATAGACGCCGCGGCGAAGCTGGATCAGGTTGCCGTTGACCCGCCGCGCCGCGTTCGCGGCGAGCCGCGAGCGGTCCGAGAGCAGCATCCGCACCCGGGTCGCGAACCCGTTATTCATCGAGTCGCGCAGCTCCATGTAGTCGGCGAAGACCACTTCGCCGGTTGGATGGAGCAAGCTGACATGGCCCGAGGCGGTGACCGTATCGGTGCGCTGGTTGTAGCTGACCGTATCGGCGAGCAGCACCTCGTGGTTCTGCGAGATTTCGACATGTCCGCGGGCGACGGTCAGGCCGAGCTGGTCGTCGTTCTGCACCTCGTCGGCCTGAAACACCATCGGCGCGTTCCTGTCCGCGCCGATGCGATGGGTGGTGTCGGCCGTGCCGGTCCCTGGATCCGCGAGAATCGCGGCAAGCAGCAGCGCGCCTGCTGCCGAGGCGGTTCGGGATAGTCCAGGCCGGGGGAAACCTGTCATGCGCCGCTTTTGCTGTTCAGGGGTGCCGTGGATCGACGGAGATTATCATCCATCCTCGAGGTGGAGCAGCATCGATACGCCAAAGATCAGACTGACCCCGGTCGGGGTCCACGCCGCGAGCAGTACCGGGACCTTGTCGGACAACCCAAGCGCAAACACAATGTCCGAAACGAAATAGAGAATAAAGCCGGCGAACACGCCGCTGACGATCATCATCGTCGCGCCGCCGCGGCGCTGCATCCTCAGGCTGAAGGTGGCGGCGACCAGCACCATCGCGCAGAACAGGAATGGCCGCGCCAGCAGGACGTTGAAATGGAGCCGGTGGCGCTGAGCGGCAAAGCCCGACTGCTCGAGCAGCGTGATAAAGCCGGGCAGGTCCCAGAACGACATCGTATCCGGCGAGGCGAGGCTCTCCTCGATTTTCGCCGAGGTGAGCCGGGTCGGCAGCCGCATCTCGGAGAGCGGCTGCGGCTGACCGCCCGGGCGATAGCGGCTACCGCCCTCGATCAGCCAAAACCCGTCCTCCAGCGCCGCCGACTTTGCCTCGACGCGCGAGGTGAAGCCGGCCGATTTGTCGAAGAAGTACAGCGACACCCGCCGCAACAGGAGGTTGGCCGAGCCGGTCTTCTCGCCGTGGATGATGACCTCGTCGCCGTTGGGCGCGTTCTGCCTGAGCCACAGCCCGGCGCTGGAGATCGACATCTCGTCGCCCGACTGACGCAGGTCGCGGTTGTCGAGGTTTTCGTATCGCGCCTCCATCAGCGAGGCGACCGGGTTGTAAACGGTGACCGCGATCACGCCGACCAGCATCGCCACCAGCACGGCCGGGGTCAGGAACTGCCACACCGAGACGCCGGCCGCGCGGGCGACCACCAGCTCGTTGCTACGGGTCAGCCGCCAGAACGCCATCATCGTGCCGAACAGCACCGCGAACGGCATGATCTCCTGCGTCGTGTGCGGCAGTTTCAGCGCCGCCATTTCGAGCAGGGTGGCCAGCGAAACGCTGGCGCGGCTGGCGCCGCGCCGCAGCAGCTCGATGTAGTCGATCAGGAAGGTGATTGCCGACATCCCGCCGAACACCGCGCAAAACCAGGCAAAGAACTGGCGCGCGATGTAGGAGGAGAGGGTCCGGGCGAGCTGCACCGCCGGCCGCTCCCTAGGACGCCGCCATCGCCGCCGGCGGCGAGCGGCGCAGCGGGCTAAGCCGAATCCCGGCGCGCGTCAGTACCGCGAACCCGATCAGGATCGGCAGGAGGTCGACCATGTACATCAGCGGGATTGCCGCCCCGTAACGGCTCGCGAGGTTTTGCACCCCGATGACGAGCGATTGATAGGCAAAGGCGAGCCCCACCGCGAGCAGAACGCGCTTGAGCTGGCCGCGCCGGTTGATCTGGCCGGGAAGCAGGCAGGCGAGCGGGATCATCGCGAAGCCGAATACCGAAAGCGGGATCGCCAGCCGCTGGTTCAGCTCGACCAGGAAGGCGTACCGGGTGCCGCGGTCGAGCCCGGCGGGCGGGAACAGCAATTCGCCGAGAAACCGCTCCTGCGCCTCCCGGAAGCGCACGACCGGCGCGTCGCGCAGCGAATCGAGGTCGAGCGTGTAGCGGTCGAAGGTGAGGATCGACAGCTTGCCGGTCGTGCGGTCGAGCTCCTGCCGGTCGCCCTTGACCATGACCAGCCGCGAGCCCCCGCCGACGCTGGTGAACGCCCCGCGATCGGCGATCACGGTGACCGGCCGGTCCTTGTCGCGCTCATCGTCGATCAGGATGCCGCGCACCTCGCCGCGCTCGTCGCGCGCCCCGATATAGATCGTCAGCTTGTCCGAAACCGTCGTAAACGCGCCCTCCTGCAATAGGCTGGAGACAAAGCGGTTGCGGATTTCGAACTGGGCGTCCTTGAACTCGCGGTTCGAGGCCGGCAGCAAATAGGCCGACAGCGCCATCAGGACCAGGAAGGCGATCCCGGCGAGGATCGCCACCGGCCGGATAAAGGCGAAGGGTCCGAGCCCCGCCGCGCGCATCACCACGAGCTCGCTCTCGCCGCTCAGCCGGTTGAACACGAACAGCACCGCGATAAACACGCCGATCGGCAGCACGATGTCGACAAAGCGCGGCAGGATCAGCAGCGCCAAATAGAGGAACAATTCGGCGGTGAGCCCGCGGTTGACGATCAGGTCGACGAGGCGCAGCGACTGCGCCAGCCACACCGCCGCGCAAAGCGCCATCGTGACGAAAACCATCACGGCGACGCATTGGCGCAGGATATAGCGCGTGACCCCCGACATTGGGCGCGGATCATACGGAGGCGAGCCGGGGTTTGCCAGTTGACTCGCGGGCATGGCCCCGCTATCGCGCCAGGGTAGCCCCGAGGAAATCCGATGAAGATCAGCTTTGCCGAGTTCGATCCGACGCGTTCCGGCGCCATCGCGGTGGGGGTCTGGGAGGACGGCGAACTGACCGCGCCGGCCCGCCGACTCGACGAATCGAGCGGCGGCGCGATCCGCCGCGCGGTCGGCGCCGCCGGGCGGTTCCGCGGCAAGAAACGGGAACTGCTCGCGATCGTCGCCCCGGCCAATATCGCCGCCAGCCAGATCGTCCTCGCCGGGCTGGGCAAGCCCGACGAGGTCGACGCGCGGCTTCTGCAGGATCTCGGCGGCGCGCTCGTCGCGCATCTGAACGGGGCGGGGGAGAAAGAGGCGATGCTGGCGATCGAAGCCGGCGACCCGGCGCAGCTCGCCTTTGGCGCGGCGCTGCGCGCCTACCGCTTCGACCGCTACCGCACCAACGAAAAACCCGAGCGCAAGCCGACCCTCGCCCGGCTGACCATCGCCGCGGCTGCGCCCGATGCGGCGAAGCGCGCCTATCGGGACCTCGACGCCGCCGCCGAGTCGGTCGCCTTTACCCGCGACCTCGTCTCCGAGCCGGCCAACGTCATCTATCCCGAGACGCTTGCCGAGCGCGCCGCCGGCCTCGCCGAGCTCGGCCTGAAGGTGGAGGTGCTCGACGAGGACAAGCTGCGGGAGATTGGCATGGGCGCCTTGCTCGGGGTCGGGCAGGGCAGCGCGCGGCCGTCGCGGGTCGTGGTCATGCAATGGAACGGCGGCGAGGAGGGAGCGGCGCCGCTCGCCTTTGTCGGCAAGGGCGTCACCTTCGACACCGGCGGGATCTCGATCAAGCCGGCCGCCGGCATGGGCGAGATGAAATGGGATATGGCCGGCGCCGGGGTGGTGATCGGGCTGATGCGGCTCCTCGCCGCGCGCAAGGCCAAAATCAACGCGGTCGGCATCGCCGGGCTCGTCGAGAACATGCCCTCGGCGACGGCGCAGCGCCCCGGCGACATCGTCAAATCGCTGTCGGGCCAGACGATCGAGGTGCTGAACACCGATGCCGAAGGCCGGCTCGTCCTCGCCGACGCGCTCTGGTATTGCCAGGACCGCTTCAAGCCGAAGCTGATGGTCGATCTGGCGACGCTGACCGGCGCCGTGATGGTGGCGCTCGGCAACGAGCATGCCGGCCTCTTCAGCAACAACGACGAACTGGCCGACCGGCTGCTCGCCGCCGGCAAGGCGGTTGGCGAGAAACTGTGGCGATTGCCGCTCGCCGCGGCCTACGACCGCGCGATCGACAGCGACGCGGCCGACGTCAAGAACATCTCCGGCGACCGCGGCGCCGGCAGCATCATCGGCGCGCAATTCATCCAGCGCTTCGTCAACAAGGTGCCCTGGGCGCATCTCGACATCGCCGGGGTCGCCTGGTCGAAGCGCGACGCGCCGACCGTGCCCAAGGGTGCGACCGCCTTCGGGCTGCGCCTCCTCGACCGCTTCGTGGCGGATTACTACGAAAAGGCCGAATAGCGCCCGACATGGCCGAAATCGGCTTCTACCACCTGATGTCGACGCCGCTGGAGCGGGCGCTGCCGCGCCTCTTGGAACGGGCCCGGGCGCAGAATTTGCGGATCGTCGTCCGCGCCGGCTCCGCCGAGCGGGTCGAGCACCTCAACTCGCTGCTATGGACCTATGACGAGGCGAGCTTTCTGGCGCACGGAGCGCAGCGCGACGGCAATGCCGAGGCGCAACCGATCTTCCTGTCGCACCGCGACGACAACCCCAACGGCGCGACCGTGCTGTTCCTCGTCGATGGGGTCGAAGCCGCCGACCTCGGCGATTTCGCCCGCTGCCTCGACCTGTTCGACGGCAGCGACCCCGACGCGGTCGAGGCCGCCCGCGTCCGCTGGCGTTCGGCCCTGGCGGCCGGGCATACGCTGACCTACTGGCAGCAGACCGCCGCCGGGTGGGAAAAGAAGGCTTGAGGCCGGTTGCTGCCGCCCCGTGGGGCCGCTATAACCCCGCACCCTTTCCCCAGCCCAGAAGAGTGCCGTGCCATGGCCGTCGAGCGCACCCTGTCGATCATCAAGCCGGATGCGACCCGGCGCGATCTCACCGGCGCGATCAACGACCGCTTCGAGCGGGCCGGGCTGCGCATCGTGGCGCAGCGCCGCCTGCGCTTGACCAAGGAGCGCGCCGAGGCCTTTTATGCCGTCCACAAGGAGCGGCCATTCTATGGCAGCCTCGTCGCCTTTATGACCTCGGGGCCGGTGGTGGTTCAGGTGCTGGAGGGCGACAACGCGGTTACACGCAACCGCGACATCATGGGCGCGACAAACCCGGCCAACGCGGCCGAGGGCACCATCCGCAAGGATTTCGCCGAATCGATCGAAGCCAACTCGGTGCATGGCTCCGACTCGGCGGAGAACGCGGCCCAGGAGATCGCGTTCTTCTTCAAGCCGGACGAGATCTGCCCCTAGACGAGGAAGATCGCCATCAGGACCAGCAGGGTCACCACAAAGGCGATCCCGTATTTCATCAGCTTGGTGAAGCCGATCCAGAATCGGTAATGCCGCTGATAATCGGGGTCCAGGACCGCCATGTGGGCCTCGTCTGAATGAGCGAATTGGTCTCAGGTATAGCCTAACCGCCGACGGAGGCAAGCGGTCCGACCGCCGCACCGTCCGGGTTGAGCAGCATCCCCTCGGCCTCGCGCGCACCGGCGATCGCGACCGCGCCGCCGGCGACCGTCAGCCGTCCCTCGGCGAAAAGCCGCACCGCAAGCGGGTAGATGCGATGCTCGGCCGCGAGGATGCGGTCGGCGAGCCGGTCTTCGTCGTCCCCCGCCAAGACGGGCACCGCGGCCTGCGCGACGATCGGTCCGGTATCGACCGCGTCGCGGACGAAATGCACGGT
This sequence comes from Allostellaceae bacterium, assembly GCA_036273175.1. Lineage (GTDB taxonomy): Bacteria > Pseudomonadota > Alphaproteobacteria > ATCC43930 > CGMCC-115725 > DATARH01. The sequence continues at coordinate 14,529 of DASUIE010000167.1, read as the reverse complement.
GCAGCCGGAAAAGCGGACGCCCGCCGCCAGAGCCTGACGCTGCGGGTGGAGACCCGGAAACGACGGCAGCAGCGAGGGGTGGATGTTGATCAGCCGATCCTGCCAGGCGGCGACAAATCCGCTATCGAGGATGCGCATGTATCCGGCGAGCGCGACGAGCCCGATCCCGGCCTCGCGCAGCGCGGAGTCGGCGGCGGCGGCAAAGCCGGCGCGGTCGGGGTGAGGGATGGCGCGGTGCGGGACGCCGGCCTTCGCCGCGCGCACTAGCCCCGCGGCCGCGGGATTGTTGCTGAGCACGAGCGCGATCTCGGCCGGGTAGTCCGGCGCTTGCGCGGCGTCGATCAGCGCCTGCAGATTGGAACCGCGTCCGGAGATCAGCACCCCGACCTTGAGCCGAGGCATCGCGCGCCTGTCGATGGCGTCCTCGCGAAAACTGCGGTATGACCGCGCTATCGCGGTCGGGGAGCTGCGAAGATACGGGATCGGGGGCGCATTGCAATGACCCTGCGGCTGGTGTCTGCGGCCGTCGGCACCCTGTTGCTGTTGCTGGGGGCGGTCGCCGCGCGGGCACAAGGGAGCGACGATCCCTATACCGTGACGGTGAAGGTCGACGCGACCGCCGACAATGTCGTCCATGCCCGCGACAAGGCTCGGCTCGACGGCCAGCGCAAGGCGCTGGGCCAGATCGCCGACAATCTAAAGGCCAAGGTGCCGAGGCTCAGCGACAATGCGATCACCGACATGGTGGTCAGCTTCGAGGTCGCCGACGAGCGCATGTCGACCGTCCGGTACAGCGCCGAATACACCTACCACTTCCGTCCCGCCGACGTGCAGAAGGCGCTGCACGTTTCCGGCGAGGCCGCGTCCGCCGCGGCGGCGGGGACCGGCGGCAAGCCGGCCCTGGTGCTGCCGGTGTATCAGATCGGCGCCCGGCCGGTGCTGTGGGAGGACCCGAACCCATGGCGCGACGCCTGGGCCGCGCATAGCGGCTCCGACCATCTGACCGTGCCGCTCGGCGACATGGCCGACCTCTCGGCGATCGATGGCGACAAGGCCCGCGGCGGCGATAGCGAGACGCTCGCCGCGATCGGGAAAAAATACGGTGCCGACGACGTGCTCGTCACCCTGGCCGCGGCGCGCGGGCCGGCGGACAAGCCAGCCGCGCTCGATATTTCGGTCAAGCGCTATCGCGCCGGCCAGTTCGTCGATGTGCACGGGCAGTCGATCGACGCGAACCCCGGCGAGAGCGCCGCCGATTTCTTCAGCCGCGCCGTCCGCGCGACCGCCGCGGCGATCGACGGCAACTGGCAGGGCGTCTCGTCGCCGCAAAACGACCAGCAGGGCAGCCTCACCGTGGCCGTCGCGATCTCCGGCCTCGACGATTGGCTCAGACTGCGCGACCGCATCTCGGGGCTGCCATCGGTCCGCAAGATCGATCTGCGATCCCTCTCGAAGCAGGAAGCGACGATCGAGCTCGGCTATGCCGGCGATGTCGACCAGCTCACCGCCGCGCTCAAGGGCGCCGGTCTCGACCTGGTCAAGGGCGACCCGACCTGGCGCCTCTCGCCCGCCGGTTCGAGCCCGCCGCCCCCGGGTTCGCCCCCCGGTTCGCCACCGGGGCCGCCCCCGCCCGGTCCGCCTCCCGGGGCCTTTGCCGCGCCGCCGCCCGGGTCCGCGCGATGAACCAGCTCGGGCTCAACGTGCCCAACTCGATCACGCTGGCGCGCCTGCTGGCGGCGCCGCTGGTCATCTGGCTCATTCACGGCGAGCGTTACGGCATCGCGTTCTGGGTGTTTGTCGGGGCCGGGGTGTCGGACGGGATCGACGGCTATATCGCCAAGCGGTTCAACATGCGCACCCGGCTCGGCGCGCTGCTCGACCCGATCGCCGACAAGGCGCTGCTCGCGAGCGTGTTCGTGTCGCTCGGCTTCGAGGGGCAGCTGCCGGATTGGTTGGTGATCCTCGTCGTTTTCCGCGACGTGATGATCGTCGGCGGCTATGTGCTGATCCAGGTGAGCGCGGCGGCGCGCCAATTCGATCCGCTGTATATCAGCAAGATCAACACGCTGATGCAGATCGCGCTGGTCTCGTTCGTGCTGGCGCGGCTCGGCCTCGGATTTGGCGACGGGCCGGCGACCAAAATCCTCGTCGGCGCGGTCGCGGTGACGACGGTGCTGTCGGGCGCCTCCTATTTCGTGCGCTGGGCGCGCATCCTCGCCGGAACGGAACCGGCGCTGTGACGCCACACGTCTACCGCGTCCTGTTCTGGTTCGGTGTGATCGTCGCCGCGTTTATCCTGCTGAGCCTGTTTCAGTCGATCCTGCTGCCGTTCGCGGCCGGGTTCGTGATCGCCTATGTGCTGGCCCCGGTGGTGGCGCGGTTCGAGCAGCGCGGCATTCGCCGCACTCTCGGCAGCCTTGCCGTGCTGGCGGCCTTCGTGCTCGGCTTCGCGCTGATGCTGCTGCTGCTCGTGCCGTTGATCCAGGTCCAGGTCGTGCAGCTTGTCGGCAAGGTCCCCGATCTTGTCTCCACGCTGCAGACCCAGGTCGGCAACATGATAGACATCCTGCAGCGTCACCTGCCGGCGAGCGAGGTCGACAAGGTGCGCGACGCGGTCGGCAGCAAGCTCGGCGAGGCGGTGACCTGGATCGCAACGCTGGCGCAGAGCCTCGTGACCAGCAGCATCGCGATCCTCAACATCGTCTCGCTCGTCATCGTCACGCCGATCGTCACCTTCTTTCTGCTGCGCGACTGGGTGGAGATGGTCGCGCTGATCGACTCCTACCTGCCGCGCCAGTCGCTCGACACGCTGCGCGGGCTCGCGCGGGTCATAAGCGACACGCTGGTCGGCTTCATTCACGGCCAGGCGCTGATCTGCGTGATCCTGGCAACCTATTACAGCATCGCGCTGACGATCGCCGGGCTCGATTCGAGCCTCGGGCTCGGGGTGCTGATCGGGGTGCTGGCGATCATCCCGATCCTCGGCGTGACGACCGGCTTCATCCTGTCGATCGGGCTCGCCGCGTCGCAATACGGCACCTGGACGGCCGTTTTCGTCGTCGCCGGGATCTTCATTTTCGGCCAGCTCGTCGAGGCCAACATCCTGACGCCAAAGCTGGTCGGCGACCGCATTCACCTGCACCCGGTCTGGGTGATCTTCGCGCTGTTCGCCGGCGGCACCCTATTCGGGTTTGTCGGGGTGCTGCTGGCGGTGCCGGCGGCCGCGGTTTTCGGGGTGTTGACCCGCTTTGCGCTCGGGCGCTACCGCGGCAGCTCGCTTTACGACCCGCACCCGCCGGAAACGCCCTCGACCCGGTCATGACCCAGCTGACGCTCGAATGGCCGCACCTCGCCGCGACCGGCCGCGCCGACTTTCTCGTCTCCGACTGCAATCGCGAGGCTCTCGGCCTGGTCGAGGCGTGGCCCGCGTGGCCGGCGCCCGGTCTCGTCCTGTACGGGCCGCCGGGCAGCGGCAAGACCCATCTCGCCAATCTGTGGTGCGTCCGCGCCGCCGCGAGGCTGATCGATGGCGCCCGGCTCGGTCCCGACGCGGGGGCGGACATCGCCGGCCCGGTCGCGATCGACAATGCCGAGCAGGCGCCGGAGACGGCGCTGCTGCACCTTTACAATGCCGTTGTCGAGCGGGGCGGCGCGGTGCTGATCGCCGCCCGGCAGGCGCCCGCCGGCTGGACGATCGCGCTGCCGGATCTCGCCTCGCGACTGCGCGCGCTGCCCGCGGCCGGGATCGGCGCGCCGGACGATGCGCTGCTGGCCGCCGTGCTGGTCAAGCATTTCGCCGACCGCCAGCTCCGCGTCGGGCCGGAGGTGATCGCCTACCTGACCCTGCGCATGGAGCGCTCCTTCGCGGCGGCGGCGGCCTTGGCCGAGCGGCTCGACCGGCTCGCGCTCCGGGAGGGAGGCGCGGTGACGGTACCCCTCGCTAGGCGAGCGATTTCGCCGTGACATACTCCATCGGGTGGCGCGACCGGCCGAGTGTCGCCCAGGCCCCCGCCACCGCGAAGCTCGCGCGCACCGCGGTCGGGAACTTCCCGCCGGCGAGCGCCGGGTAGCCGGGGGAATCCGCCGTCGCCAGGGCCAGCGCCAGTTCGTGCATTCCGGGGTTGTGCCCGACCAGCATGACCGCGCCGTCCGCCTCGTCGAGCGCCGACAGCCGCTTCAACAGCGCCCCGGCCCCGGCGAGATAGAGGCCGTCCTCGAAGACCACGCGGGGCATCGGCGCGAACCCGGCCAAGGCCAGCGCCGCCGTCTCGCGCGCCCGGAGCGCGGTCGAGCACAGCACCAGGTCGAGCGTCCCGATCGCCCCGGGCAGATGCGCCCCGACCCGCTGCGCCTCCTCGCGCCCGCGCCGGTTGAGCTTGCGCTCGTGATCCTCGACCCCGTCGTCCCAGCTCGATTTGGCGTGGCGCAGCAGGTGCAGACGATGCATCTAGTACATGTCCGGCGTGATCACGTTCTGTGGATTATTCGTCAACAGCGCCGCCCGCATTGTCTCCGCCGATTTCCGCCGCGTATCCATCTCGGAATGCGGCGTCAGCCAAGCCGAATGCGGGGTGATAACGACCCGGCCCTCGAGCCATTCCTCCTTGGCGCGATAGGCGCGCAGCAATTCCGGGATCGGCTCGACCGGCGGCTCGACCGGCAGCACGTCGATCCCGGCGCCGGCGATATGCCCGCTCTTGAGCAAATCGTGCAGCGCGTCGAGATCGACGATCGGCCCGCGCGCGTCGTTGACGACGACCGCGCCCTTGGGCAGCAGCGAGAGCTGCGCGCGGCCGATCATGCCCTTGGTCTCGACAGTCAGCGGGCAGTGCACCGACAACGTGTTGGTCTGCCGCATCAGGTCTTCGAGGGTCGGCGCCCGCTCGATGCCGAGGCCCAGCTCGTGCCCGTTCGGATGCTTCGGGTCGTAGAACACGACGCGGAAATTGAAGGCCTTCGCCCGGAGCGCGACCGCGGTGCCGATCCGCCCCAGACCGACGATACCGAAGGTCTGCGTGCCGAGCCGCTGGATCAGGTCGTGGTGGAACGAGCGCCACGGCGCCGGCGGGTTGTGGCGCTGGTGTTCGTGGTGGAGCAGCACGCCGCGGCGCAGCGTCAGCGCCAGCGCGATCGCGTGGTCGGCGACCTCGGTGGTGCCGTAATCGGGCACGTTGCAGACGATGATGTTGCGCGCCGCCGCGGCCGGGCGGTCGAGCTTGTCGTAGCCGACCCCCATCCGCACGATGCAGCGCAGATTCGGAAACCGCGCGAGGTCGGCGCCCGTGACCGCGAACCCCATGATCATCAGCCCGTCCGCCGCCGCGCAATCGGCGTCCGACAGCTCGGAGAGCGCCGCCGTGTCGCGCTTCACGATGTTGACGTCGGCGCCGAGGACCCCGCGCTCCATCTCGTCGGGCTGCTGGCGGGCTTCGGGGTAGAGAACGGTGACGGGCATGGGTTTTCCTTTCGTGGTCCTAGTCGCGCGCGACCCTGACCGGCCGGCCGGAGGCGGCGGACCGCACGATCGCCTCGAAGACGGCGACCCCGTGGAGGATCTGGTCGGGCGGGATCGGATAGGCGGGGCCGCCCGTAATCGCCGCGGCAAAGGCTTCGAGCTCGGCGAGCAGGGTGTTGGCGCCCTTGTATTCGGTGATCTCGGGCGGGGAGGCGGCGTTGCGGCCGGCCGGGCGCTCCGCCGGCGCCGCGGTGAAGTGAAAATCGAGGTTCGGGGTGCGCAGCTCGGCCATCCCCTTCGCGCCGAATACCGCGAGACGGTAGCTGACCGCGGTCGCGAGCGAACAGACCAGCGTCGCCGCCATCCCGTTCTTGAGGCCGAACATCACGCTCGTCGTGTCGTCGGCGTGGTAGGCGACCGTGCGGCGCAGGCTCTTGGCGTAGACCTCTTCGATCTCGCCGAAGAGGTGGATCAGCGCGTCGACATTATGCACGCCAAGGGCGGTCATCCCGCCGGCCGGCGCCTCCTCGGCGGTCGCGCGCCATGATTCGGGCGCCATGAAGAGCCCGGCCGGCGTGTTCTGCTCGGCATAGCAATGCGCGATCGTGCCGAGCGCACCGGCGTCGATTCGCGATTTCAGCTCCTTCATGCCCGGATGGAACCGCCGCGGATAGGCGATTCCGACGACGATCCCGGCGCGTGCCGCCGCCCCGAGCGCCCGCGCCGCGCTCGCCCGGTCGAGGGTGAACGGCTTTTCCATGAAGACCGGCTTTCCGGCCGCGGCGGCCCGTTCGACCTGCGCGCCGTGCTCGCTGTGCGGCGTCGCGCACACGATCGCGTCCACCGTGGGGTCGGCCAGCGCCGCGTCGAGGCTGTCGTAAAGCGCGATGCCCTTCTCGGCGCAAAACGCCTCGGCCTTGGCGCGGGTCCGGGTGACGCCCGCGGTGAACTGGATCGCGGTGCTGTTGCCCTGCACGGCGCCGACCAGCATCCGTCCCCAATGCCCGATGCCGACGATCGCCGCCCGGATCATGCCGCGCTCCCTCCTAAAAAAACAGGCGGCGCTGTTCTACACCGGGGCTGGCAGCGCGGCCACGACAGTTGCGCGGGAGCGGGGGCAGTTGCGCCGGGCGCATGACAGCGGCGTAACCGAAAGGTAAAATCCCGGTGGCAGACAGGCATGGCCATTGGCCGGGGCCGGAGGGCTTCAACGTGAACTCGGGCGCGCAGATCGTCGATCTAAGGCCGCCGGAGCCGGCATCGCCCGGCCGCTTCATCAATCGCGAGCTGTCGTGGCTGGCGTTCAACGAGCGCGTCCTCGCCGAGGCCGAGAACCGGCGCCACCCGCTGTTGGAGCGGCTCCGATTCGTGTCGATCTCGGCGAACAACCTCGACGAGTTCTACATGGTGCGGGTGGCGGGCCTCAAAGGCCACCACATCGCCGGCATCAAGAGCGTCAGCCAGGACGGGATGACGCCGGCGCAGCAGCTCGACGCGATCCACAAGCGCGCCGAGCGGCTGATGCAGGACCAGCAGGAGATATGGCTCGCGCTGCTGGCGGAGCTGGCGGCCGAGGGGATCGCCGTTCTCGACCCGATCGACCTCGAGCCCGGCGACCGCGCCTGGCTCGAAGAGCGTTTCATGGCCGACATCTTCCCGGTGCTGACGCCGCTGGCGATGGACCCGGCGCACCCGTTCCCGTTCGTGCCGAATCGCGGGTTCGGGCTCGCGCTCGAGCTGGAGCGGGTCAGCGATTCGATCCGGCTCCAGGCGTTGATCCTGATCCCCGCCGCGGTCGACCGGTTTATCCGCCTGCCGGGAACGCGGCTGCGCTACCTGCCGGTCGAGCAGGTGATCGGCCTCTTTCTCGACCGGCTCTTTCCGGGCTTCGCGGTGATTGCCCGCGGCGTCTTTCGGGTGCTGCGCGACAGCGAGGTCGAGATCGAGGAGGAGGCGGAAGACCTGGTCCGCCTGTTCGAGACGGCGCTCAAGCGGCGCCGGCGCGGCCATGTCATCCATCTCGGGGTCGATGCGCAGATGCCGGCCGGTCTGCGCGGCTTTCTCAGCGAGAAATTCGACGCCGCTCCCGCCGACGTGTTCGCGACGGCCGGAATCCTTGGCCTCGACGCGACCGCCGAGTTGATCACCGACGACCGGCCCGACCTCCGCTTCACCCCCTATAATCCGCGCTTTCCCGAGCGCATCCGCGATTTCGGCGGCGATTGCTTCGCGGCGATCCGGCAGAAGGACATCATCGTCCACCACCCGTATGAGAGCTTCGACGTCGTTGTCCAGTTTTTGGCGCAAGCGGCGCGCGACCCGGCGGTCGTCGCGATCAAGCAGACCCTCTACCGCACCAGCGCCGACAGCCCGATCGTCGCCGAGCTGGCGGAGGCCGCCGACGCCGGGAAGTCGGTCACCGCGATGATCGAATTGAAGGCGCGGTTCGACGAGGAGGCCAATATCCGCTGGGCGCGCGACCTCGAACGCGCCGGCGTGCAGGTGGTTTACGGGTTTCTGCAGTTGAAGACCCACGCCAAGGTGTCGCTGGTGGTCCGGCGCGAGGGCGGGAAGCTGCGCTCCTACGTGCATTTCGGCACCGGCAACTACCACCCCTATACCGCCAAGGTTTACACCGATTTGTCGTTCTTCACCGCCGATCCGGGGCTGTGCCAGGACGCGGCCCGGCTGTTCAACTTCATGACCGGCTACGCGCGCCCGGCGAGCCTCGACAAGATCGCGGTCGCGCCGATCAACATCCGTCCCCGCCTGGAGGAGCTGATCGAGGCCGAGATCGAGCACGCCCGCGCCGGCCGGCCGGCGCAGATTTGGGCCAAGCTCAACGCCCTCGTCGACCCGGCGATCATCGACTGCCTGTACAAGGCCTCGCAGGCCGGCGTCTCGATCGACCTCGTGGTCCGCGGCATCTGCTGCCTGCGCCCCGGCGTGCCCGGCCTCTCCGAGAACATCCGGGTCAAGAGCATCGTCGGACGCTTTCTCGAACACGGCCGCATCGTTTGCTTCGGCAACGGCAACCGGCTGCCGTCCGATCAGGCCAAGGTGTTCATCAGCTCGGCCGATTGGATGCCGCGCAATTTCGACGGGCGGGTCGAGGCGCTGGTGCCGATCGAAAATCTGACCGTTCACCGCCAGGTGCTCGACGAGATCATGGTGGCCAACCTGCGCGACACTTTGCAGAGTTGGAGCCTCGCCGGGGATGGGGCCTATACGCGCGTATCGGCCGAGGAGGAGGGGTTTTCCGCCCATACCTACTTCATGACCAACCCCAGCCTTTCCGGGCGCGGCAAGGCGTTGCGGCGGCGTCAGCCGCGCCTCGTCTCGCGGTGACCCGGCCCGTGCCGGCGGCGGCTTCACAACGTTAATGGATTGATGCCGGACCGCGCCCCGACGCTTCCCGCCGGCCGCATCGCCGTGGTCGATGTCGGCTCCAACTCGCTCCGCCTCGTCGTGTTCGAGCGGCTCGGCGCGGCGCTGATGCCGCTGCTCAACGAAAAGGTCATGTGCGGGCTCGGCCGCGGCATCGCCCGCACCGGGCGCCTCAACCGCGACGGCGTCGCGCTCGCCTACGCGAATGTCCAGCGTTTCGTCGCGCTCGCGCGGGCGCTCAGGGTCGACCATCTCGCGGTCATCGCCACCGCCGCGGTGCGCGAGGCCAAGGACGGCGCCGACTTTGCCGCCGAGCTGGCCCGCCGCAACGGCGTCGAGGTGAGGGTCATCGACGGGCCGGAGGAGGCGCGGCTCTCGGCGCAGGGCGTGCTCGCCGGCATTCCCGCCGCCGACGGCGTCGTCGGCGATATTGGCGGCGGCAGCGTCGAGCTGGTGCAGATCGACGGCGGCGCCGGCAGGGCGGCGATCGGCGCCGGGGTGACGCTGCCGCTCGGCCCGCTTCGGCTCGGCGAGCTGGGCGACAACCGCAAGGCGATCAACGATTCGATCGACCGCATCGTCGACGAGGCCGCGGTGCTGCGCGCGGCGGCGGGGAAGACGCTCTACCTCGTCGGCGGCGCCTGGCGCGCGATCGCCCGCCTGCACATGGAGCAGGCGCACTATCCGCTGCACATCATCCACCAGTACACGATCGGCCGCGCCCAGGCCGAAACCTTCCTCGAGCTGGTCTCGCGCCTGTCGCGCCGCTCGCTCGAGCAGATCACCACGGTCAACCGCAAGCGGCTCGAGGTCGTGCCGGTGGCGGCGACGATCCTGCGGCGGCTGATCGCCACCGGACGGCCGGAGCGCGTAACCTTTTCGGCCTTCGGGTTGCGCGAGGGGTACGCCCACGGCCTGCTCGCCGCCGAGCACGCGGTGGACCCGCTGATCGCGGCCTGCGCCGGCGTCGCCGAAAGCCAAGGGCGCTCGCGCGGCGATGGCGACCGCCTGCAATTGTGGACCGCGCCGCTGTTTCCGGGCCTGCCGGCGGCGGCGCGCCGGCTGCACCGCGCCGCCTGCTGGCTCAGCGACATCGCGTGGAGCGAGCACCCCGACTACCGCGCCGAGCATGCCTTCATCCGCAGCCTGCGGATGCCGGTCGGCGCTCTCGACCATGCCGAGCGCGTCTTTATCGCGACCGCACTGCACACCCGCTATGGCGGCTCGCCCGATGAGCCGATCCGGCTGCCGACCGCGCCGCTGCTCGCGCCCGAACCGACTGCGGAGTCCCGCGCCCTGGGCCTCGCGCTGCGCCTCGCCTACACGCTGTGCGGCGGCGCGCTCGACCTGCTCAACGATGTGCGCCTCATCCGCGAGCCCGACGCGCTGATCCTCGAACTGCCCGAATCCGGCGGCTTGCTGCTCGGCGAGGCGGTGGAACGCCGCCTCGGGGCCTTAGGCCGAGCCTTAGGTCTCTCGCGCCGCTCGGTCCGGTACCGCAGCTCGACCGCCGTGCCGGCCTAACCCGCCGCCGCCTCGCCCTTGCCGGCCAGGGCGATCAGCTCGATGCGGTTGCGGCCGGCGGTCAGCGCCAGCTTCCCGTGCTTTAGCGACAGGGCGTCGGCGCCGAACACATCGCGGCGCCACCCCGTGAGAGCGCGGACATCCGCCCCGTCATCGGCGGCGATCGCGTCGAGGTCGTCGGCCGAGGCGACCAGTTTCTGCGCGACCCCGTAATCCTCGCAGCGCTGCTTGAGGAGGACCCGCAGCAGCTCGACCAGCGGCCCCAGCCCCGGCGGGTTCTCCGGCTTGGCGGCGATCGCGGGCGGCGGGTCCGGGTCGGCGAGCCCCTGGGCGACCGCGTCGAGGATTTCGCGGCCGAGCCGGCCCTCGGCCAATCCCTTGCCGAGGCTCCGGGTGCGAGCCAGCGCCTCCACCGTGCGCGGCGCGTGGGTGGCGATCTCGATCACCGCCTCGTCGCGCAGCAGCCGCCCGCGCGGCTGGTCGCGCTGCTGCGAGGCGGCCTCGCGCCAGGCGGCGAGCGACCGCAACACACCGAGCATCTTGCGGTCGGCGCGGCCGCGCAGGCGAAACCGCCGCCACGCCTCCTGCGGCTCCGCGCGGTAGAGCGCCGGGTCGATCAGCGCCTCGATCTCCTCGGCGAACCACGCGGTCCGTCCGTTCTGGGCGAGGCGCTGCTGCAGCTTGTCGTACACCGTGCGCAGGTGGATCACATCGGCCAGGCCGTAATCGATCTGGCGCTGGGTAAGGGGCCGGTGCGCCCAATCGGTGAAGCGCGAGGCCTTGTCGAGGCTGACCCCGGCGAGGCGCTTGACGAGCGTCTCGTAGCTGACCGAATCGCCGAACCCGCACACCATCGCGGCGACCTGGGTATCGAACACCGGGAGCGGCACCGCGCCCGAGCGCTGAAAGAAAATCTCCAGGTCCTGGCGGGCAGCGTGAAACACTTTGAGGATCGTCGGGTCCGCCAAGAGCGTCAGCAGCGGCGCGAGATCGATCCCTTCGGCGAGCGCGTCGATCGCGACGGCCTCGTCCGGCCCGGCCACCTGCACGAGGCAGAGGATCGGCCAATACGTCCGCTCCCGCATGAATTCGGTATCGACGGTCAGAAATTCTACGCCACGCTGCCGTCCGCAAAATCCGGCGAGCGTCTCGGTGTCGGTGATCAGATTCATGCCCGGTCGCGGATGGCTGCCGCGGCAATACTACAACAGATTGCGCATCAGCAGTAGGTTTCCCCTAGATGTCGATCAATTAATCGGGAGGCAACAGCGCCAGCGCGTCTTCCCATAGCCGCGCGACGATGGCCCCGGCGGGCTCGGCGCGGGCGAGATGGGCGGATTGCCCGGCCCAGGCCTGCATGCGGTGGACATCGCCGGCTTTCGTGCCCGCCTCCCGCATCGGCGCGGTCAGCCCGCGCTGGATAGGATAGGGGGCCGGGCGCGGGTTTTCCGGCGCGGCCGCCGCTTTCACGTAATCGGTCGCGATCGCCCGGCCGAGCCGCCCGGAGAAGGCTCGGGTCGGCACGGTCGCCTCGGGTTCGAGCTCGGCCAGGGCCTCGGCCCAGGCCGGGGCGGTGCCGGCTTCCGGCGAGCGCAACAGGCCGGTGCCGATCTGGACCGCGCTCGCGCCGAGAATCAGCGCCGCGGCGACGCCACGCCCGTCGGCGATCCCGCCTGTCGCGATCAGCGGCACCGAGATTTTGTCGGCCAGGCGCGGCAGCAGCGCAAACAGCCCGACATTCTGGCGCTCGGCCGCATCGCCGTCGAAGGCGCCGCGATGGCCGCCCGCTTCGGCGCCCTGCGCGACGATCGCATCCGCTCCGGCCGCTTCCGCGGCGCGCGCCTCGGCCAGCGTCGTCGCGCAGGCGAACCAGGCGATGCCCTTCGCCTTCAGCTCGGCGACAAACGGGTCGGGAAAGAGCCCCATGATCGACGACACGATGCGCGGCGCGGCGGCGAGCAGCGCGGCGCATTGCGGCCCGAATTCGAGCGGCACGACATCGCCCGCCGTCTCCGGTACGGCCGGCCCCCAGTCTTCGAGAAACGCCCGGGTGCTGGCCTCCTTCGCGCGGTCGCGGGCCGGCGGCGGGTCCGGGACCCACAGGTTGATCTGGAAGCTGCCGTTGGTCTGGCCGCGAAACCCCTCGGCCCATTGGGCGATGCCGGCCGGTGCGGTGGTCAGCGCCCCGAGCGCGCCGAGCCCGCCCGCGTTGGCGACGGCGGCGGCCAGCGCAACCGGGCAATTGCCGGCCATCGGCGCCATCAGGATCGGCACCCGGAGCCCGTATTGCCGGCAAAACCGCTCGGCCCTCGCCCGTGCCGTATCCGCCTGTGCTGTCATCGTGTCCTCGCGCCGACTACCGGGGGGAGAATCTCGCCCCGCCATACGATATGAAAAGACGATTTTGCGCGGGCGCCGTTATCGCTGGCAGCGTGATCCGCTCGCTTCCTTGACAACCGCGCCCGTTCCTGTCGTCTTCGCGCCGCATTTCCTGGGGATAATGGACTTTCGTCACGATGCATGACTACCGCACCCATACCTGCGGCGCCCTGCGCCTCGCCGACGCAGGCCAGCCGGCCCGGCTGTCGGGATGGGTGCACCGCAAGCGCGACCACGGCCAGCTCTTGTTTGTCGACCTGCGCGACCATTACGGCATCACCCAGTGCGTCATCGACGTGTCGTCGTCCCTGTTCGCCGCCGCCGACGCGCTGCGCCTCGAAAGCGTCGTGACCTTGACCGGCAAGGTCGTCGCCCGCTCCGAGGACACGGTCAACCCGAACCTTCCGACCGGCGAGGTCGAGCTGACGATCGCCGAGATCACCGTGCAATCGTCCGCCGACCCCCTGCCGTTCCCGGTCAATACCGACGCCGAATACCCCGAGGAGATGCGGCTCGCCTACCGCTATCTCGATCTGCGGCGCGAGGGCGTGCACGCGCATATCATGCTGCGGTCGAAGGTTATCGCCTCGATCCGCCAGCGGATGATGGCGCAGGGATTTACCGAGTTTCAGACCCCGATCCTGACTGCCGACTCCCCCGAAGGCGCGCGGCCCTACTACGTGCCGAGCCGGCTTCATCCCGGCCAGTTTTACGCACTGCCGCAAGCCCCGCAGCAATTCAAGCAACTGCTTATGGTGGCCGGCTTCGACCGCTACTTTCAGATCGCGCCGTGCTTTCGCGACGAGGCGAGCCGCGCGGACCGCTCGCCCGGCGAGTTCTACCAGCTCGACCTGGAGATGAGCTTTGTCACGCAAGAGGATGTTTTCGCCGCCGTCGAGCCGGTGATGGTCGGCGTGTTCGAGGAATTCGCCGAGGGCCGGGCGGTCAGCCCGGCGCCGTTCCGCCGGATCGCCTATGCCGACGCGATGCTCGGCTACGCGAGCGACAAGCCAGACCTGCGCAACCCGATCGTCATGCGCGACGCGACCGAAAGCTTTCGCGGCTCGGGGTTCCGCATCTTCGCCGGGATGATCGACGCCGACCCGAATGTCCGGGTGCGCGCGATCCCGGCGCCGGGCGGCGGCAGCCGCGCCTTTTGCGACCGGATGAACTCCTGGGCGCAGGAGGAGGGGCAGCCGGGGCTCGGCTACATCTTCTTCCGCGACGGCGAGGGCGCCGGCCCGGTCGCGCGCAATCTCGGGCCCGAGCGCACCGAGGCGCTGCGCGCCGCGCTCGGCCTCAAGGACGGCGACGCGGTCTTCTTCGTCTGCGGCGTGCCCAAAGTCTTTGCCCAATTCGCCAGCGCCGCCCGGCTCAGGATCGGAACGGAGCTTGGCCTGACCCAAAAGGACCGGTTCGAGTTTTGCTGGATCACCGATTTCCCGATGTACGAGCTGGATGAGGAAACCGGGCGCATCGACTTCAGCCACAACCCGTTTTCGATGCCGCAGGGCGGGTTGGAGGCGCTCGAGACCAAGGACCCGCTGACGATCAACGCCTTCCAGTACGACATCGTCTGCAACGGGATCGAGTTGTCGTCGGGCGCCATCCGCAACCACCGGCCCGACATCATGTACAAGGCGTTCGGGATCGCCGGCTACTCGGCGGCGGAGGTCGAAGCGCGGTTCGGCGGGATGCTCAGCGCCTTCAAGTTCGGGGCGCCGCCGCATGGCGGCTCGGCGCCGGGCATCGACCGCATCGTCATGCTGCTGGCCGACACGCCG
>DASUIE010000166.1:0-2421 GCA_036273175.1 Allostellaceae bacterium | reverse complement strand
TCGGCGCGCGACAATTCGGCGTGCCGGCTCATCAGCTTGACGAAGTCGCCACGACGCTCCGGCTTCACCTCGAACTCGACGACGATCATGATGCGGCTCATCGGCATTTCCCCATCGGACGGTTTCGCGGCATCATCGGCGACCGGACCGCGCCGCGGCAAGAGGAGTGACCCATATGCCCCAAGACGCCCACGACGCTTTGCGCACGATCCTGCCGGTCGTCGGCCTCGACCCGGCGCGCGCCGCCACGGTCGAAATCGCCAACGGGGTCGATCCGATCCTGCCGACCTCGTTCCGTATCGGCGAGACGAGCGCGGCCTGCCTCGGCGCGATCGGGCTCGCGGTCAGCGACCTCTGGGAGCTGCGCGGCGGCAAGAAGCAAGGAATTTCGGTCGATGCGCGCCGCGCCACCGCCTCGCTGCGCAGCGGGCATTACCTCAAGATGGAAAAGGCCGAGGTGTCGCACGAGCGCAACCCGGTGATGGGCATGTACCCGGCCAAGGACGGGCGGTGGAGCTATATCCACGCCAATTTCCCGAACCACCGCGCCGCCGCGCTCAAGGTGCTCGGCGTCCCCGAGGACAAGCAGGCGGTGCGCGAGGCCGTCGCCAAATGGGACGCGCTCGAACTCGAAGAGGCGATCATCGCCGCGAAGGGCGCCGGCGGCATGGTGCGCAGCATGGCCGACTGGGCGAAACACCCGCAGGCGGCCGCGCTGGCGACATTGCCGCTGTTGGAGATCGTCAAGATCGGCGACGCCCCGGTCGAGAAGCTGCCGGACGGCGACCGGCCGCTCTCCGGCATCCGCGTGCTCGACCTGACCCGCGTGCTGGCCGGCCCGTCGAGCGCCCGCACCCTCGCCGAGCACGGCGCCGACGTGCTCAAGATCACCGCGGCGCATCTGCCCAACCTCGGCTACCAGGAATTCGACACCGGGCACGGCAAGCTGTCGGCCCAGCTCGATCTGCGCGACGCGAAGCAGCTCGCGACGCTGAAGGGCCTGGCGCGCGAGACCGATGTTTTCGTCCAGGGGTACCGGCCCGGCACGCTCGGCGACCGCGGGCTGTCGCCGCAGGAGCTGGCGGCGGCGCGGCCCGGCCTCGTCTACGTCTCGCTCTGCGCGTTCAGCCATGTCGGCCCGTGGGCGAGCCGGCGCGGCTTCGACACGGTGGTGCAGAACGTCAGCGGGATCACGACGCGGCAGGGCGAGCTGTTCCCCGGCAAGGAGCCCGGGCCGCAATTCTATCCGGTCTCGGCGATCGACTACCTGACCGGCTACCTGATGGCGTTCGGCACGCTGGTCGCGCTCAGGAAGCGCGCGACCGAGGGCGGGAGCTGGCTGGTGCGGACCTCGCTGGCGCAGATCGGCCGCTGGCTGGTCGGCCGCGGCGAGGTGCCGGAGGCGCAGCTCAAGAACATCCCGGCCGAATTCACCCCGGCCGAGATCGAAAACTGGTCGATCGAGTCGGTGACGCCCGCGGGAAAGCTGCGCCACCTCGCGCCGACCCTGCGGCTCGCGGAGACGCAGCCGTATTGGGCCCGGCCGACCGTGCCGCTCGGCTATCACGAACCGGTCTGGCCAGCCCGTCCGTAGGAGACATATCCGTCTACCGCTACACCCTCACCCTCCCACGCCTTCGGCGCGGGTCCCTCCCTCTCCCGCAAGCGGGCGAGGGTTAGCTCCGGCGCGGGTCAGCACCCAGCCGGCGGCGGCGACCAGGACGAACACGGCCCCCAGGAAGAGCGTCGCCAGCGCGTTGATCTCCGGGGTCACGCCGAGGCGGACGCTCGAATAAATCGCCATCGGCAAGGTCGTCGCGGCCGGCCCCGAGACAAAGCTGGCGACGACGAGGTCGTCGAGCGACAGCGTGAAAGCGAGGAGCCAGCCGGAGAGCAGCGCCGGCGCGATCCCCGGCAAGGTCACGCGCCACAGCACAGCGAAGGGCCGCGCGCCGAGATCGAGCGCGGCCTCTTCGAGTGTGCGGTCGAACCCGGCGAGCTGCGCGCGCACCAGCACCGCGACGAAACAGGCGGAAAACGTCGCGTGGGCGATCGTCACCGTCGCGACCCCGCGGCTCGACGGCCAGCCGATCCAGCCTTGCAGCGCGACGAACAAGAGCAACAGCGACAGGCCGAGGATCACCTCGGGCACCACCAGCGGCGCCAGCAGCATGAACGCGAAGAGGCCGCGCAGCCGGAATCGCGTATAGCGCGCGATCGCGACGCCGGCGCAAGTGCCGATCGCGAGCGCGAGGCTCGCCGACATCACGCCGATCTCCAGGCTGGTCAGCGCGGCCGCGCGGAACTTGTCGTCGGCGAGCAGCGCGCCGTACCAGCGCACCGAAAACCCGGCCCAGACGGTCACCAGCCGCGAGGCGTTGAACGAATAGGCGACCAGCACCGCGATCGGCAGATAGAGAA
>DASUIE010000165.1:0-13154 GCA_036273175.1 Allostellaceae bacterium | reverse complement strand
CGAAGCGCGCCGGATGCTGGTCGCGCTGTTTCACGACCCCGCCCTCAAGCCCGCCGACAAGGCCGGCGTTCCGCATGCGCTGGCGGCGCTCGGCGACAGCGAGGGGGCGGCGCGGCTTTACCGCGAGGCGATGGCCGACCGCAGCCCGGAGAGCGCCAAGGCGGCGATCGATTACGCCTGGCTGCAGCTCAAGAACGGCAACGATACCCAAGCGGCCACGATCGTCACCCAGGCCGAGGCGAATGGGGCGGCGTCGCCCGACCTGCAAAAGCTCAAATCCGCGCTCGCCGTGCGCACGGCCGACGCGCTGCGCCGGAACGGCGACGCGGCCGGCGCGATCGCGGCGCTCACGCCGCTGCTCAAGGCCCATCCGGGCGATGCGGGGCTGCTTCTGGCGATAGGGCGCGCGTATGGCGATTCCGGCGATAAGCGCCAGGCGCTGCACTATTTCGAGACCGCCTATCGCCGCAATCCCGGGAATCTCGACGCGCTCGCCGCGCTGATCGACGGCTCGATCCAGGCTGGCGACCGGGCCGGCGCGCGCCGCCGTCTCGGCGAGGCGATGGCCGCCCACCCCAACAATGCCCGGTTCTACTATCTCGAAGCCCAGCTTGCCCGTGCCGAGGGCGACACGCGCGGCGCGCTGCAAGCGCTGGAGACCGCGCGCACCCTCAATCGACAGCGGCAGGAAAATGCGGGCGAGGGCGAGGGCTCGGGCGGCTCGATACCGCCGCCCGCCGCGGCCGGGGCGATGGATGCCGGGGCGGGCTCGTCGATGCCGAACGGCCTGCCGGCGCTCGCCGGCACGGCGGACAGCGACGACCTGAAGCCGGACCGGACCGTGCAGGTCGCGAGCCTGCCCGCGCGGCCCGGCACCGTCAGCGACGCCGATACGGCGCTGGTGACGACACCCGCCACTGGCGGCGGCAATCCGCGCCCGCAACTGGCGCAGCTCGAACTGACCGTCCCCGGTCCGGTCGGCGGGTATCAGCCGCCGCTCAACCCCGGCCCGGTGCCGGCGCAGGATTCGCTCCAGCTCGACATCGAGCGGAGCATCAACCAGATCGAGGCCGAGAGCAGCCCGCAACTTCAGGCCGGGATCATCTATCGCGGCCGCGACGGCACCGACGGGCTCAGCGCCTTGACCGAAATAGGCCTGCCGATAGAGGGCAGTTTCTCGCCCTGGTACACCGGCACGATGAAGGTCGCGGTCAGCCCGGTCTGGCTCGATGCCGGCAGCCTGTCGAGCGGCGCGCAGGCACAGTTCGGCACCAACGAGATTCTGAATGCCTCAAGCCTCCCGATGAACTCGCCGGGGAGCCAGCAAGCCGGCGGCGTAATCGCCTCGCTGAGTTACGCGTATGGACCGTGGAGCGCCAAAATCGGCGAAGCCGCCTGGGGCTTCCCGGTCACCAACCTGATCGGCAACCTCGCCTACCAGCCGAAATTCCTCGATGGCCAGCTAAGCGTCCGGCTCGAATTGCTGCGCAATCCGGTCACCGACAGCCTGTTGTCGTACGCGGGCACGCGGGCGAACCTGACCTCTGCCAACGCGGCGACCGGCGGCCAGTTCGGCAACAGCCGGACCTGGGGCGGCGTCACCAAGACCGGGGTGCGCGGCTCGGTCTTCTACGACGACAACAATGTCGGCGCCTTCGGCATCCTCGGCGCGGCCTATCTCGACGGCACCAACGTGCCGCAGAACGGGACATTCGATGCCGTCACCGGCGTCTATTTCCGGCCCTGGCGCACCGATACCGATGCGGTGCGGGTCGGCGTCAACCTCAGCTATTTCGGCTTCGACAAAAACCTGTCCTATTACAGCTTCGGCCAGGGCGGGTATTTCAGCCCGGCCAATTACGAGGCGCTGACCTTCCCGGTCGAGTATCAGGGCCGCTGGGACAAATGGAGCTGGCTTGCCGCGGTCGCGCTCGGCGTGCAGCACTTCAACGCCGATTCGTCGCCGTTCTTCCCGAACAACCCCGCGGCGCAACAGACGCTGGTGTCGCTCGTCGGCGCCAGCAACGCGGTCTATCCGGGCACCAACTCGACCGGCCTCGCCGCCGATTTGCGCGCCCAGGTCGAGTACGCGATCGACAAGGACATGTCGATCGGCGCCTCGGCGCAATACGACAACGGCAACTCGTATAACGAGGGGATCGTCAAGCTGTACATCCGCAAGACCTTTGCGGACCCGGCGCCGGCGCCCGCCGCGATCCTGCCGGGCACGCCAATGGACAAGCCGCAGTAGAAGACGTCGCCCGGAGCGGCCTCGCAAGGTTAACGGCTGTTGCGATTTCACCGGCGCCGGTAATCGCATTTTCACCAATTTCGGCGGATATTCGATCCGAGCGGCGAATGCAGCCGCTGGGGCGGAGTTGGTGCGGGATGCAGTTGGCGATGGCGGGTCTCGTCGTGCTGATGGTGGGCGACAGCCATATGGCCGCCAAGGATTTTCTCCTGTCGTCGCTGCATTCGTCGCTCGAGGAACAGGGCGCGAGCGTGCATTCCTTCGGCGTCTGCGGATCGAGCCCGCATGACTGGGTGGCGGTGAAGCCGTCGGTCCTGCCCTGCGGCCGCGGCCAGCGCCACAACATGGAAGAAGCCGAGATCGAGAAGACCGACAAGGCCAGGGTCTGGTCGCTCGACACGCTTCTCAACCGCTATCACCCGAACCTGCTGGTGATCGAGCTCGGCGACAACATGGCCGGGTACGGGCAAGTGCCCGAGCTTCCCAAGGATTGGATCGCGCAGAACGTACGAGAAATTCTCACCCCGGTGCGCGCCGATCACGTGCCTTGCGTCTGGGTGGGCCCCCCCTGGGGAACGGAGGGCGGCCCGTCGAACAAGACCTTCGCGCGGGTCAAGGAATTGTCCGACTACCTGTCGAGCCGCGTCGCGCCGTGTCACTACGTCGATTCGCTGAGCTTCGAGAAACCGGGCGAATGGCCGACCTATGACGGCGAGCACTTGACGGTCGAGAGCTATCAGGTGTGGGGCAAGGATATCGCCGACCAGGTGATCAAATATGCCGCGACGCTGCATCGGCACTGAACGCGGCCGTAAAGGGCGGAGAACATGGCGGTGAACGCAGCCTTGGCCGGTCTTGTGATGCTGATCGTCGGCGACAGCCATATCGCCGCGACATCCTTCTTCAACGATGCGCTTCAGGATGCGCTGGTTTCGCAGGGCGCGGCGGTGCATTCGTTCGGGGTCTGCGGGGCGGCCGGCGCCGATTGGATCAACCCGGCGCCGATCGTCTGCGGCCGGGGAGAACGCCACAACAGCGAGCCGGCGCGGATCGACACCCAGCATAATCTGCGGGGCTGGGCGCTGCCCGATCTGATCAACAAGTACAAACCGAACCTGGTGGTCATCGAGCTTGGCGACACGCTGGCCGGATACGGTGTCATGCCGACCCTGCCGCGGGCGCTGATCGACGAGCAGGTCCGCGAGCTCTTGATCCCGATCAAGTCGCGCAACCTGCCGTGCATCTGGATCGGTCCGCCGTGGGGCACCGAAGGCGGCCCGTACAAGAAGACGAATGCTCGGCTCAAGGAAGTCTCGGACTACCTCGCGCAGGTTGTCGCGCCGTGCAAATACATCGATTCGACGCAGTTTTCGAAACCTGGCGAGTGGCCGACGCGCGACGGGATCCACCTGACCCTGCAGGCCACCCGGGTTTGGGATAACCATCTCATAACCTCTATCGATCAGATTGCCCGGCAGATGCCGCGGCGTTAGGCGCCGCGACGCATCGGCAAGAGGAGCGAGTACATGAACGGAGCGCTTGCGGGATTGGTCATTTTGGCGATCGGGGACAGCCACATGGCAGGCCGCGATTATCTGCTGACCAATCTCCACGATCAGCTCGAGGCGCAGGGCGCCTCGGTTCATTCCTACGGGATGTGCGGCGCCAATGCCGGCGACTGGCTGTATCGCACGACCGTTTCGTGCGGCCGCGGCCAGCACGACGACCGCTCGCCGCCGGTCACCGACAGGGGCAAGTCCGAGCAGACCTGGACCCTCAACGACCTGATCCAGAAAAACCACCCCAACCTGATCATCGTCGAGCTCGCCGACACGATGGCCTCCTACGGCACGACGTTTCCGCGAGCGTGGATTTACGACCAGGTTCATGCGCTGACGAAACGGATCGGCCAGGACAACATCCCGTGCGTCTGGGTCGGGCCGATCTGGGGCAATGAGGGGCCGCCCTACCACAAGACCAATCAGCGGGTGCAGGAGATGACGCAGCTCCTGTCCGAGAGCGTCGCGCCGTGCAAGTTCATCAACTCGACCTCCTTCTCGAGCCCCGGCCAGTGGCCGACCACCGACGGCCAGCATCTGACCCCGGCCGGCTATCATCAATGGGGCGCGGACATCACCAGCGCCATCGTGCGGTACAAGGGGCAGAACGCCCTCCGCTAGTTGGCGCATCACGGCTTTTGGAGACGCAACGACAATGAACGGACTGCTGGCGGGTCTGGTGATTTTGGTGATCGGCGACAGTCACATGGTGACCAACGATTACCTGATCACGACACTGCACAACGACCTCGTCCAGCAAGGCGCGACGGTCAATTCCTACGGCATGTGCGGCACCAATGCCGGGGACTGGGTCTACAAGACCACCGTCTCCTGCGGCGAGGCAGAGCGTCACGGCACCAAGGCGCCGGTGATCAACCGCCAGCCGCGTTCGCCCGGTTGGACGATGGAAGATTTGATCGCGGCCAACCGCCCCAATCTGGTCGTCGTCGAGATGGGCGACACGATGGCCGGGTACGGCCAGCAGACCTTTGCCAAGGGATGGGTGTACGAGCAGGTGCGCACGCTGACCCAGCGGATCGCCGCGCATAACCTGCCTTGCATCTGGGTCGGTCCGCCCTGGGGCAACGAGGGCTCGTCCTATCACAAGACGTTTACGCGGGTGAAGGAGATGAGCGATTTCCTCGCCCAATCGGTAGCGCCCTGCAAATACATCGACTCGACGCAATTCTCGAAGCCGGGCGAGTGGCCGACGATCGACGGCCAGCACCTGACCGCGAGCGGCTACCGGATCTGGGGCAAGGACATCTCGGATTCGATCGGGCATATGGTCAGCTCCGGCGAGATCAAGAAATAATGGGCTCCGTTCTCCGACTGGTTCTCGCGCTGGGAATTTGCGGCATCGCCGCGGAGAGCGCCGGTGCGGCGGACGGGCGGCTCTACCCGAGCGGCCCGCCGAACGGCGTGGCCTATCTGCGCTTCGCCAACCTGTCGCCGGCCGCCGTCAAGGTGAGCTCGGCGGGCGGCGCGCTCGACCTGCCGACGAGCGACGCGCAGCGGGTCGGCGAGTTCGACCCGGTGACCCCGGGCACCGAGCTGACCGGCACGGTCGCGATCGGCGACCGTACCGCCCCGATCAAGCTGACCTTGAAGCAGAACGAATTCGTCACCGTCGCCGTCACCGCCGCGGCGGAGGGGCCGCCGACCGTGACGCTGCTGCGCGAGGAGCCGAGCGACTTCAACGCCCAGAAATCCGCGCTGGCGCTCTACAACGTCGACAAAAATTGCGCCGAGGCCGAGCTTCTCGCCGGCGACCGGCACACGGTGGTCGTGTCGGGGGTCAAGCCGGGGGCCACCGGGCGGCGGCTGGTGAACCCGGTCAATGTCGCGCTGTCGGTGGGCTGCGGCGCCGAGGGCGGCAAGGCCACCGGGGTCGAGCTCGGCGCGATGGCCGCGGGCGACCGCTATAGCGTATTCATCTATGCGGGGCCGGGCTCGGCCGGTCGGCAGGCGCTCGCCCTGACCGACAAGATGGCGCCGTTCCGCCCGTAAAGCGCCGGCCGTGATCTTCTCCTCGGTCGAATTCCTGGCGCTGTTCATGCCGCTGTTCCTGATCGCCTATCTGGCGACGCCGGGATCGGCGCGGAACCTGACCCTGTGCCTCGGCAGCTGGGCGTTCTACGCCTGGTGGAAGCCGATGTTCCTGCCGCTGATCGTCGGGATCACCGCCGTCGCCTGGGCTCTCGGCAAGGCGATCGAGCGGGCGCGCGAGGACGGCAAGCAGCCGATCCTGATGCTCGGGGTCATCGCGATCCTCTGCTGCCTCGGCTGGTTCAAATACGCGAACCTCCTGGTGGCGACCGCCGACGAGGCGCTGGCGAGCTTTGCCGCCGGGCCGATCCCCTGGACCGCGATCATCCTGCCGATCGCGCTGTCCTTCACCGCGCTGCAGGCGATCTCGTACCTGATCGACGTGCGCCGCGGCACGGTCGCGGCCGAGCCGAGCTTTATCAGCTTTGCCGCCTATCTCGACATGTTTCCGCACCTGATCTCGGGCCCGATCATCCGCTATTCGTGGGTCGACAAGGACCTGGTCCAGCGCAGCATCACCCTCGACGACCTCGCGCACGGGGCGCGGCGCTTTATGATCGGGTTCGCGGTCAAGGTGCTGATCGCCGACAATCTGGCGCCGCTGGTCGAGACGGTCTTCGCGCTGCCCGAGCCGACCCTCGCCGATGCCTGGCTCGGCAATATCGGCTTCGCGCTGCAGATCTTCTTCGACTTCGCCGGGTACAGCGCGATGGCGATCGGGATGGGCCGGATGCTCGGCTTCCATTACCCGGAGAATTTTCGCGACCCCTACCTCGCCGTATCGATCCAGGATTTCTGGCGGCGC
The DNA here is from genome assembly GCA_036273175.1 of Allostellaceae bacterium. Classification (GTDB taxonomy): domain Bacteria; phylum Pseudomonadota; class Alphaproteobacteria; order ATCC43930; family CGMCC-115725; genus DATARH01. The sequence goes on along the minus strand of DASUIE010000165.1, from coordinate 6,490 downwards.
TGGCATATCAGCCTGTCGAGCTGGCTGCGCGACTACCTCTACATCTCGCTCGGCGGCAACCGGCAAGGGCAGGCGCGCACCTACGCCAACCTGCTCATGACGATGGCGATCGGCGGGTTATGGCACGGCGCGAGCTGGTCGTTCCTGCTGTGGGGCGTGATCCACGGCGCGGCGCTTGCCGTGGCGCGCTGGTGGAATGGCCGCAGCCTGCCGATGTGGGCGCCGGTCTCGTACCTGCTGACCCTGGCGGTCGTCCTCTTCGCGTGGACGCCGTTCCGCGCGACGAGCTGGGATGGGACCGTGTCGATGCTCGCGGGTCAGGTCGGCCTGCACGGCACCGGCATCAGCGACCCGATCGCCGTCGCCCTGCGTCCGGTCGAGGTCGCCTGGCTCGGGATTGGCGCCGCGGTCGTGCTGTGGCCCGCCTTCCAGGCCAATTTCCTGCCGCGCTACCGGCCGGCCGAATGGTGGTCGGCGGTGTGGCCGCCGGCGCTCTTCCTCTACGCGATCGCGGTCATGATGGGGCATCAGACCGTGCCGTTCCTCTATTTCCAGTTCTGATGGCGCGGCACCCATGACGTTCGGCGATCGCCCGCTCTTGCCGGCCCGGTCCGAAACGATTAGGGCCTGGGCGATGCGCTTTCGCTTCCGCCCGTCGCTGATCCCTGCCTTTGTGCTGGCGGCGGTGCTGTTTGCCGGGCTCTGCTCGAATATCGCCGCCCTCGTCTGGCGCGCCGAGCCGCTGGAGCGCTATTCCTGGCACGATATCGCCGCGGGTGTGCCGACAGCCGATCTCGCGCATTTCCTGCTGCACAAAAACCCGCTCGCCGACGCGCTGGTCACCGCCGACCGCGTCGTCGCCTGGAATACGGTCGGCGATCTCGGCGACCGGGTCCGCCGCGGCTGCGACAATTGGCTGTTCCTGACCGACGAGCTGGAAATCCATCCGGACCGCGACCGGTCTTTCGCGCGGCATCTGAAAATTATCTCGCAAGTCGCTGATTTTCTGAGAAATCGTAATATCTCTCTCGTCGTCGCCGCCGTGCCCGACAAATCGCGCGTCGAGGCGGCGCATCTCTGCGGCGTCGAGCGGTCGGCCGTGCTGGCGCCGCGCTACGACGCGCTTGTCGATGGGTTGCGGGCGAAAGGCGTCGCCGTGGCCGATCTGCTGCCGGCGATCTCGGCGGTCTCGGGCGAGCGCTATTACCGGACCGACACGCACTGGAACGAGCGCGGCGCCAAGGCGGCGGCCGATTCGGTCGCGGCCGACCTCGAAACGCGCGGCCTGGCGCCCGCGCAACAGGCCGAATACCGCGTGATTCCGGGGCAAATGCGGGAGCGGGTCGGCGACCTGATTCGCCTCGCGGGGCTCGACGGCGTGCCTTACCCGCTGCGCCCGCGCGGCGACGAGGTGGCGCCGACCCGAATCGAGGCTTCGGCCAGGGCGGGAACCGGCATCCTCGACGAGGTGCCGTCGCCCGCCGTCGCCGAAATCGGCACGTCATTCTCGCGTCGCGCGAATTTCACCGAGTATCTGGGGATGGCGCTGGGGGCGCCGGTCGACGCCAGGGCCAAGGATGGCGGCGGGCTGACCAGCGCGGCGATCGCCTACTTTTCCGATCCTGCCTTCACCAAAACGCCGGCAAAGGTTATCGTTTGGGAGGTGCCGGAGAGGGTTTTGCAGCAGCCGGTCGCCGCCTCGGACGAGGCTTGGGCCGAGGCGCTTGCCGCGGGCCGGCCGCAGTAACGCCGGATGCACCGCTCGCGTATCGGGCGATAAGGTCCCAAGGGGGAGCTTTAGGGAATGGTTATGGCGCAGGAGGAATCGGACCGCATCTCATTGCGGTACTTTGCCCAGCAGCACTGCGCCCGGCAGTGGGCGCATTTCCTCGCGGCGATGTTTGCGGAATTCGAGGAGCGCGTCGATCCGGCGGAGGCCGATCAGTTTCTCGAGACGCTGGGGTCGCGCATGGCGCAATCGCTGCCGCTGCGGCGCTGCGACAGCCTCGAAGACCTCGAGGACGACATCAACTCGGTGCTCGAAGGCATCGATTGGGGCTGGGTCCGCATCACCGAGGCGGGCGGTTATATCGAGCTCGAGCACGGCGCCTATCCGCTGGTTCCGCAGGACGAGCAGCGGCGGAGCTGGCTCGCGCCGACGCTCGAAGGGCTTTACACCGAATGGATGACGGGGCAGGGGGGCGACCCGACCTGCTCGGCGCGGCTCGCCGAGCCGCCGGCGGAGATCGGCGCGCCGATGCGGTTCCACTACGGCCGGCACGGTTAGAAACGCCGCCTCTGAATGCGGCTGGTTTTCGCCTGTTTTCTGCTGCTCTTCGCGTCCCTCGCGCCGGCCCGCGCGGCGGATGGCCAATGGACCGTCTACCGCGACCGCTTTGTCACGGCCGAAGGACGCGTCGTCGATACCGGCAACAAGCAGGTCAGCCACACCGAGGGCCAGGGCTGGGCGATGCTGTTCGCCGAGGCCGCCGGCGACCGCGCCTCGTTCGACAACATTTGGGGCTGGACGCAGGACCATCTGAAGCGGCGCGACTCGGCGCTGTTCGCCTGGCGCTGGGACCCCGCCGACCCGGCTAATCCGGTCGCCGACCCGAACAACGCCACCGACGGCGACACGCTCATCGCCTGGGCGCTGATTCGCGCCTTCCGCCACTGGCACGACGCCAAATACCGGGTGGCGGCGCATGCCATCGCCGAGGAGCTGCGCAACCGGATGCTGACCGCCGTGGCTCGCCGGCTGGTGCTGCTGCCGGGCCGCGACGGCTTCGCCCGCGACAACGGCAGCATCGTCCTCAGCCCGTCCTATTACATCTACCCGGCGTTCAAGGACCTCGCCCATATCGCGCCGTCCTACGAGTGGCACCGGCTGCGGGTCGACGGGCTCGCCCTCCTGGACGAGGCGCAATTCGGCCAGTGGCATCTGCCGACCGACTGGATCGCGGTCGATCCGGGCGGCGCGGTGACGCCCGCCTCGGGAATGCCGCCGCGCTTTGGCTTTGCCGCGATCCGCGTGCCGCTCTATCTGATCTGGGCCGGTTATGCGACGCCGGCGCGGCTGGCGCCCTATCTCGATTTCTGGGCCGGGTTCGGGGACAAGCCGGTTCCGGCCTGGGCCGACGTGACCGACGGCAAGCTGTCGCCCTATGCCGGGCCCACCGGGATGCAGGCGATCGCCCAGCTTGCCCGCTCGGTCCGCCACGCCGACTCGACGCCTCTCCCCGAGATCGGCGACAAGGACGACTACTACTCGGCCAGCCTCGTGTTGCTGGCGCGGATGGCCCGACACGAGACCGGCCGCTGACCCGCACGCTCAAGTCTTTGGTTAAGTTGCCGGAATTGCGCATGCGGCGGTCCCGGCGGCGGCGGTTGCGAAGGGTGGGGAACTATGTTACGAACCGCGCGAATTCCCGGGGCCATGTTGGCCCCGGCGCTGTGTCTTGCGCCTGTTTAGCCGGCGCGCTGACCGAGGACCGATTTCCATTGGCTTCCGAAGCGACGGGCGTTTCCGGCCTGGCTGAACGTTACGCGGCGGCGCTGTTCGACCTCGCCGATGAGCGCCACGAGCTCGACGCCGTCGCCGGCGATTTGCGGGCGCTGCGGGCGATGCTGCAGGACAGCCCCGATCTCGCCCGGATGGTGCGCAGCCCCGTGCTGTCGCGCGCCGAGCAGGGCCAGGCGATCGCTGTCGTCGCCGAACGCGCCGAGCTGTCGCGGCTGACCCGCGATTTCCTCGCCGTCGTGGCGCGCAACCGCCGCCTCTTCGCGGCGCCGGGAATGATCGAATCCTACCTTGGCAAGCTGGCCGAGCGGCGCGGCGAGGTGACCGCCGAGGTGACCGCCGCGCAGCCGCTAAGCGAGGCGCAGAACGCCGCGCTGACGGATCAGCTCAGGCGCGCGGTCGGCGGCCGGGTCGCGATCGACTTCCGCGTCGATCCGAGCCTCATCGGCGGGATGATCGTCAAGATCGGCTCGCGCATGGTCGACGGCTCGCTGAAGAGCAAATTGCAACGCTTGCGGCTGGCCCTCAGAGCGGCCGGCTGAAGGACCTTCGGGTAAAGGGGTTCCCATGGAAATTCGCGCCGCGGAAATCTCCGCGATCCTCAAGCAGCAGATCGCCAGCTTTGGCAGCGAGGCGGATGTCGCCGAGATCGGCCAGGTGCTGTCGGTCGGCGACGGCATCGCCCGCGTCTATGGCCTCGACAAGGTCCAGGCCGGCGAGATGGTCGAGTTTCCGAACGGGATGAAGGGCATGGCCCTCAATCTCGAAAGCGACAATGTCGGCGTCGTGATCTTTGGCGACGACAGCGGCATTCGCGAGGGCGATACGGTCAAGCGCACCGGCGCGATCGTCGACGTGCCGGTCGGCAAGGGGCTCTTGGGCCGCGTGGTGGACGGGCTCGGCAACCCGATCGACGGCAAGGGGCCGCTGACCGATGTCACGCGCACGCGCGTCGAGGTCAAGGCGCCCGGCATCATCCCGCGCACATCGGTGCACGAGCCGGTGCAGACCGGGCTGAAGGCGATCGATGCGCTGGTGCCGATCGGCCGCGGCCAGCGCGAGCTGATCATCGGCGACCGCCAGACCGGCAAGACCGCCGTCGCGATCGACACGATCCTCAACCAGAAGGCGGTCAACGCCGGCACCGACGAATCGCGCAAGCTCTATTGCGTGTACGTCGCGATCGGGCAGAAGCGCTCGACCGTTGCCCAGATCGTCAAGACGCTGCAGGACTACAACGCGCTCGAATATTCGATCGTCGTCGCCGCGACCGCGTCGGAACCGGCGCCGCTGCAATTCATGGCGCCCTATACCGGCTGCGCGATGGGCGAGTATTTCCGCGACAACGGCATGCACGCGCTGATCATCTACGACGATCTGTCGAAGCAGGCCGTCGCCTACCGCCAGATGTCGCTGCTGCTGCGCCGCCCGCCGGGGCGCGAGGCCTATCCGGGCGACGTGTTTTATCTGCATTCGCGGCTGTTGGAACGCGCCGCGAAGATGAACGACGACCACGGCGCCGGGTCCTTGACCGCTTTGCCGGTCATCGAGACGCAGGCCGGCGACGTTTCGGCCTATATCCCGACCAACGTGATCTCGATCACCGACGGGCAGATCTTCCTCGAAACCGAGTTGTTCTATCGCGGCATCCGCCCGGCCATCAATGTCGGCCTGTCGGTCAGCCGCGTCGGCTCGGCGGCGCAGATCAAGGCGATGAAGCAGGTCGCCGGGCGCATCAAGCTCGAGCTCGCGCAATACCGCGAGATGGCGGCGTTCGCGCAGTTCGCCTCCGATCTCGACGCCTCGACCCAACGCCTGCTGGCGCGCGGATCGCGGCTGACCGAGCTGCTGAAGCAGCCGCAATTCTCGCCGGTCCCGGTCGAGGAGCAGGTCGCGGCGATCTTTGCCGGCACCAACGGCTTCCTCGACCGCATCGCGATCGACGATATCGGGCGCTTCGAGACCTCGATGCTCGGCGAGCTGCGCGCGCGCAAGCCCGAGCTGCTCGACGCGATCCGCAGCGAGCGGGAGATTTCCGACGCGACCGACAAGGGGCTGCGGGAGTTCCTCAACGGCTTCGCGACGACGTTTGCATAGGCGATGCCCAGCCTAAAGGACCTTCGTGTCCGCATCCGCAGCGTACGCTCGACGCAGAAGATCACCGCGGCGATGAAGATGGTCGCGGCGTCGCGGCTGCGCCGCGCCCAGGAGCAGGCCGAGGCCGCCCGGCCCTATGCCGAGCGGATGGAGCGGGTGCTGCGCTCGCTGGCGAGCCGCATGGCCGGGATGCCGGGCGCGCCGCCGCTGCTGGGCGGCACCGGCCGGGACCAGACGCACCTGCTCGTCGTCGCGACCTCGGATCGCGGCCTCGCCGGCGGGTTCAACGCGACGATTTTGCGCGAGGCGCGGCGCCGCATCCGCCAGCTCGAAGCCGAGGGCAAGACGGTCAAGATCCTGACCATCGGGCGCAAGGGCCGCGACGGGCTGCGGCGCGACTATGCCCGCCTGATCCACGACAGCATCACCGAGATCGGCCGCCGCCGCGTCTCGTTCGATGAGGCGCGCGACATTTCCGGGCGGGTGCTGGCGCTGTTCCAGGCCGGCGAATTCGATGTCTGCACGATCATCTTCAACCGCTTCCGCTCGGCGATCACGCAGGTCGTGACGGCGCAGCAGCTGATCCCGTTCGCGCTGCCCGAGGGCGCCGAGTCCGGGGTGCCCGATCTCGGCGGCGCGATCTATGAGTTCGAGCCGTCGGAAGAGGAAATCCTCGCCGACCTGCTCCCCAACAACCTGGCGGTGCAAATCTACACCGCCTTGCTGGAAAACGCGGCGAGCGAGCAGGGCGCGCGGATGACCGCGATGGACAACGCGACCCGCAATGCCGGCGAGATGATCGACCGGCTGACGATGAACTACAACCGCACCCGCCAGGCGGTCATCACCAAGGAACTGATCGAGATCATCTCC
>DASUIE010000164.1:0-8227 GCA_036273175.1 Allostellaceae bacterium | reverse complement strand
GCGGCGCCCCTTGCCGCGAGAAGTCGAGCGTGTTGGTGCACAGCGCGACGGCCCGGTCGATGGCCTCGATCAGCCGCGGCGCCACGCGGCGCACCTCGGGCGAGGCGCTGTCGGCGAGGCTGTCGCCGACGAGCCGCGCGGTCGCGAGGATGCTGCGCAGATCGTGGTTGATCTTGGTCACCGCCGTGCCGAGCGCGGCGAGCCGTGCGTGCTGGCCGAGCGCCTGCCGCACGGTCTCCTGCAGCGTCGCCAGCTCGTTCTGGGCGCGGCCGATTTCGTCGTTGCGGCCGCTTGGGGCGATGCGCAGCGAGGCGTCCTCCGGGTCCCGGCGAAACGCGGTCATGCTGTCGGTCAGCCGCCGCATCGGCCGGACCAGCAGCCACTGCAGCGACAGGTAGACAAGCGCCGCCGTGGTCAGCGAGATAATGATCGACAGGCGCAGGATGCGGCCGCCGAAATCCCACATCTCGGCCCGCAGCGGCGCTTCGTCGAGCAGCATCTCGACCGTCGCGCCCGGTTCGAACGGGGTCCGGCCGATCACCCGCATCACCCGGTTGCCGCTCGAAAACAGCGTCTCGAACGATTTCTGGATCCACAGCGGCACGTTTCCCTTCGACAGGTCGAAGGTGACGTCGGCTTCGGGCGGGTTGGGGCTGTCGAGCATCCGCACCATGCCGTTGGCGCGATGCATGATGATGCCGCGCGCCCCAACCTGGCGCAGCAGCTCATTGGTCAGCCACTGGTCGATCGTGCCGGTCTGGCTTGCCGCCAGCGACAGCGTCGCCAGGTGACCCGCGGCGATATGGTTGTCGAGATAGGTCATGCGGTAGCGCGCGACCGAGGGCACGAAGATCAGCACTTCGCTGAGCATCACGAAAAGGATCGTCAGCACCAGCAAGCGCGCGGACAGGCTCTTGATCGGCATATCCGCCCTCCCTCAGCCGAAACGGGCCAGCAGCCGCACCAGGCGGCGCGTGCGAGGGGAAAACAAAGTCCCGGCATAGTAGGCGCCGGCCGCCCGCTTGCCGGCCTCGCCGCGCGTCGGATAGGGCACGATCAGATTGGCCATCGCGCCGATCTTGAGCCGCTGGGCGATCGCGAGGGCCCAAGGCAGGATCAGGTCGCCGGCGGCAGCGCCGAGGATCGTCGCGCCGAGAATGCGGCCATTCGGGCGGACCAGCACCTTGATCTCGCCGAATGGGTCGCGTTCGGTGCGGGCGCGGTCATTGTCGGCGAAACTCCAGCGCAGGACCCTTGCCTCGCCGGCTTCGGTCTGGATGGGGCCGACCTGCGCCAGCTCGGGGTCGGTATAGACGACGCGTGGCAGCGCCCGGTATCGGACGCGCGCCGGCAAGCGGAACAGGGCGTTGCGGATCACGATCCCGGCGTGATAGGCGGCGATGTGGGTGAATTGCGGGCCGCCGGCGGCGTCGCCGATCGCATAGGCGCGGCGGTTGGTCGTGCGCAACCGCGCGTCCACGGTGATGCCGGTGGGCGTGGACGCGATCCCGGCGGCGGGAAGATTAAGCGGGGCGAGGTCGGGCCGTCTCCCAGCCGCGACCAGCAGGTGCGATCCGGCGATCCGAGCGCCGTTTTGCAAAGCGACGGCGGGTCCCGGCTCGATCCCCGCGATCTCCGCCGACTGGTAGAAGGCAATGCCCTCGTCGGCGAGCCGGGTGGCGAGGGCGGCGGTCAGTTCCGGATCGTCGCGCGGCAGGATCGGACCCGCGTCGATCACCGTGACCTCGGCGCCGAGCCGGCGATGTGCCTGGGCGAGCTCGATACCGACCGGGCCGCCGCCGATCACGATCAGGTGCGCCGGCAGCTCGCGATTGGCGAAAATCGTCTCGTTCGTGAAATAGGGCACCGAATTGAGGCCGGCGATCGCCGGGATCGCCGGTGAGGAGCCGGTCGCGATGACGAAGCGGCGCGGGCGGATCGCGGCGCCGCCGGCAGTTGCCGTCCGGCCGTCGGTAAAGCTCGCCTCGGCGCGAATCACGGTGACGCCGAGCCGCTCGAACCGCTCGGCGGAATCGTTCGGGGCGATACCGGCGATGACCCGATCGATGCTCGCGCCAATCTCGGCGAAGTCGATCCGCGGCGGGTCGTATTGCACGCCGAGCTCGGCCCCTCGCCGCCAGACATCGGCGAGACGCGAGGCGGCAAGCAGGGATTTCGACGGCACGCAGCCGTAATTGAGGCAGTCGCCGCCCATCTCGCCGCGCTCGATCAGCACGACGCGCGCGCCCATCTGCGCCGCTCCGGCCGCGACCACGAGCCCGCCCGCGCCGGCGCCGATGACGCACAAGTCGGGAGTCAGCGGGGCGGTCATCGCTCTCGCGCTTCGCGCCAGCGGCGGAGGAACACCGGCATCAGCGCCAGCAGGGCGAGGCCGACGATCGGCAGCAGGATTTGCGGCCGCGACAGGACATGGAAATCCGGCCGGCGCCCCTCGGCGATGACGCTGCCGAGGCCGCTGCCCAGGCTGGCATAGACGAACGCAGCGGGCATCATCCCGAAGAACGTCCCCAGGAGGTAGGTCGGCAGCCGCATCCCGGTGGCGCCGGCGACAAGATTGACGAGCCAGAACGGAAAGGCCGGTACCAGCCGTAACACCAGCAGATAGTTCAACGCATGCTTGTGGAAGCCGGCCTCGAGACGGCGCAGCTGCGGCCCGGCATCGGTCAAAAGGCCCGCGAATCCCGCTCGGGCCGCGACGAACACGATCGTCGCGCCGATCGTCGCGGCAAAGACCGAGTATCCGGCGCCGAACCAGGCCCCGAACAGCACGCCGCCGACGATCGTCAGCAGGGCCGCGCCCGGAACCGAGAGCGCGGCAAGCCCGGCATAAGTGCCGATAAAGCAGATCGCGGTGACCACCGGGCGCGCCGATACCAGCGCACAGGCCCAGTCGTGCTTGGCCGCCAGCGCCTCGAAGCTCAGATAACGCCGCCCGCCCACCGCGATAAAGAGCGCGCCGCCGAGCAGCAGCAGCGCCAGCGGGATCAGCCGGCGGCAGGAAAAGGCGCGCGGGGTCTCTTGTGGCATTTCGGCACTGTGGCGTTGCAACCATGCCAAGACCAGGAATTTGCCAGCGCCAGGGGTCATTTTCGCGTGAAGCCATCGGCGATTGACACGTGACGAGGCGGTTTCCTACCTTGCGGTGACCGAGGGTGCGGGGGATTGCGATGGCCGAGGGAATTTCCGTTTCGACGATCGCCGACGGGCTGCCCCGTCCGATTCCGCTGCGCGAGCTGCTGCCCTGGGCCGTCTTCGGCGGCGTGATCGGGCTGCTGCTGATCTATTTCGTCGGCGCCGAGCAAGGCGCGACCGCGGTGTTTTCCGGCACATACATCCACGAGTTCGTGCACGACGGTCGGCATCTCCTCGGCTTTCCCTGCCACTGAGGCGGCGGCGATGGTTCGGGCGCTGCTGATCCGCGGCATGATTGCCGGGTTGCTGGCCGGCCTCCTGTCGGTCGGCTTCGCCGAGATTTTCGGCGAGGAGCCACTCGTCCGGGCGATCGCTTTCGAAGCGGCCGAACACCATGCCGATCACGGCATGACGGCGGAGCCCGAGCCGGTGAGCCGCGGCGTGCAGAGCACGATCGGGCTGGCGACGGCGGGCATCGTGTACGGGGTCGGGCTGGGCGGCATCTTCGCGCTGGTTTTCGCTTTCGCCCATGGGCGTGGCGGACCGGCCTCGCCACGCGAGCTCGCCTTGCTGCTGGCGGGGCTCGGCTTTGTCGCGATCGTGCTGGCGCCCCAGCTCAAATATCCGGCGAACCCGCCGTCGATCGGCGAGCCCGGCACGATCGGCGAGCGCACCGCCCTCTATTTCGAGATGATCGCGGTCTCGCTGTCGGCGCTGGTCTTGGCCGTGCTGGCTTTCGCCCGGTTTCGGCCGCGCCTCGGCGGGTGGAACGCGGCTCTGGTCGCGGGAGCGGTCTTTGTCGCCGTCACTGGGTTCGCCGCCTTGCTCCTCCCGACAGTCGACGAAGTGCCCGAGAACTTCCCGGCGGTCGTGTTGTGGCGGTTTCGCGTGGCCGCGTTGGGGATGCAGCTGGTGCTGTGGGGATCGCTCGGGTTGGTGTTCGGCACCCTTGCGGAGAGGGCGCTCGCCAGCACCGGCCGCCGGGTCCGCTCTCCCGCATGAACTGGCGCAGGCTCGGCGCGCTCTACGCCATTCTCGCAGCCGCCAATCTTTTGGCCTGGGGCTGGGGGTGGAGCCTGTTCCACGGCAACGTAGCGCTGCTTGGCACGGCGCTCCTTGCTTACGGCTTCGGGTTGCGCCACGCGGTCGACGCCGACCACATCGCGGCGATCGACAACGTCACCCGCAAGCTGATGCAGGAGGGGAAACGGCCCGTCGCGGTCGGCTTCTTCTTCGCGCTCGGGCATTCGACCGTGGTGATCGTCGCGTCGGTCGCGGTCGCGCTCGGCGCCGAATCGCTGCAGGACTGCTATCCCGAGCTGATCGAGGCCGGCGGCGTCGTCGGGACGGCGGTCTCGGCGCTGTTCCTCTTCGCCATCGCGCTGATCAACATCGCGGTGCTGGTCAGCATCTACCGGCTGTTTCGCCGCAAGAGGGTCCGCGACGACGAGATCGAAACCATCCTCGTCCGGCGCGGGCTGCTCGGGCGGGTCTTTGGCCGGCTGTTCCGGCTGGTCTCGAAAAGCTGGCATATGTACCCGCTGGGGCTCCTGTTCGGACTCGGCTTCGATACCGCGACCGAGATCGGCCTCCTCGGGATATCCGCCGCCGGGGCGGTCAAGGGGCTGTCGATCTGGGCGATCCTGGTCTTCCCGGCGTTGTTCACTGCCGGAATGTCGCTGGTCGATACGACCGATGGGGTGATGATGCTCGGCGTGTATGGCTGGGTCTTCGTCAACCCGGTTCGCAAGCTCTACTACAACCTCACGATCACCGGCGTCTCGGTGGTCGTTGCGGTGGCGGTGGGCGGCATTGAGGTGCTCGGGCTCGTCGGCGGCGTCGGGCTCCCGGCCGGGGTGTGGGACCACCTCGGCTACGCGATCGTCGCGCTGTTCATGGCGAGCTGGCTGGTCTCGCTGGTGGTCTATCGCGTCTCCACGGCCTGGCGGCGCGCCGCGTAGGTCGAGGTTACCAGGCTCGTCATCCCGACCCCGGCGACGACGAAGATCGTCACCAGCACGGGCAGGCCGAGCTTGTATTGGAGCCCGGTGCTAAACCCGATATCGGCGAGGCTCGGGAAGGCGAAATCGAACAGCGCCAGCCCGATAAAGGCGCAGCCGCCCCAAAGGAGCGTACGGCTGGCGGCGAGCAGCCCGATCTCGCGCACCGCGCTCGCCGGCAGCCCGCGACGCGCCGCCCACAAGCCGAAGGCGGCGCCGGCCCCCGCCTGGACGCAGAGGGTCCCCAGCCCAAACGCGGTGCCGGGCATCCACGCGACCGCCGGCGACGGCATCGCCGGCGACAGCACCGTATAGATGATCGTCGAGAAGGCATCGAATCCCCAGCCGGCGATAAAGCCGTGCACCGCCGGCATCCACGGCTTCATGTCGCGCAGCTCGCCGAGGCCGAAGCGGTGGCTGTGCAGAAACCCGCGCCGCACGATAAACAGGCCGGCTATCGCCATCACCGCGCCGACGATCAGGTAGGTGACGTCCTCGACCCCGTCGAAGGTGAACCACGCGGTAAAGCCGAGATAGGCAAGCTCGCCGGCCAGCGCTTGCTGCACGGTGAAGGCGGCCGAGAAGATCAGTCCCGCCCGCAGCCCGCTGCGCGTCGAATAGCCGCCGACCGCGTAGCTGAAGGTAATCGGCCAGGTATGCTCGTCCGGCGTGACGCCATGGACGAGCCCGAGCAGAAAGGCGGTCAGCACGTCGAGCCCGAGGCTGACATGGCCCGGGTTCCACAAATCGATCATTCCCGGCGCCCCGAGCAACTTTGGCACAGGCCGCTGAAGACGATGTGGTGCTCGCTGATCGCGACGCCGGTCTCGGCTTCGAGCGCGCTCGACTGCGCCCCGGCAATCACGCAAGGCACCGGAACCAGCTCGTCGCATTCGACGCAGTGCAGATGGTCGTGGTGGGTGCCGGCGAGCTCGAATCGCGCGCGGCCGTCATCGAGCAGCAGCTTGCGGGCGGTCCCGTCGGCGACGAGCTTTTCGGCCGCTCGGAACACGGTGGAGAAATTGGGCGACGTGCCGGCCGCGGAGAGCCCCGCCTGCAAATCCTCGAGGGTCCAGGCATGGTGCTCGCGCCGCGCCATCAGCTCGATCATCGCCGCGGAGATCAGGGGTTTGCGCGCCATTCCCGATCAGTAGCGGGCCGGCTGGAATTTGCAAGCGGTTTGCGTAACCGCCTTACATCGCATGACCCATCGCCGCGGGCGGCCAGGTGCCGAGCACGCTGACGACGGCCAGGATCGCGAGCCCAAGCGCCTGTTCGGCGAGGACGCGGCGGGCCAAGACGGCATGACCCCGGGCGAGACGCGGCGCCAGGCGCAGGCGGTTGACCAGCGCGATCGCGACCATGATGCCGTAGAGCGCGATCTTGACCGCGAGCAGGCGGCCATAGGCGGTTCCGGTCAGGCCGGCGAAGCTGTGGACCAGCAGGCAGGAATTGATGACCCCGGTCACCGCGATGATCGCGACCGCGGCATAGCCCATTTGCGAGAAATGGGCGACGGCCTCGGAGATCGTCGGATCGCCCGGCGACGTGCGCCGCAGCAGCGCGTAGAGCGGCATCAGCCCGCCGAGCCAGGCGCCCGCGGCGAGCAGATGCAGGGTCTGGTTGATCTCGTGGCCGAGCCCGGCGAGACCGCCCATCATCGCCGCATGGCCGGTAAAGGCGAGGGTCGCGAGACTGAGGCCCGACAGCGCCAGGACGAGCGCGCCCGGCCGCCCGATCGCGGCGACGAGCAGCGCGGCGGCGAAGCCGAGATGCCAGCACCAGACATGACCGAACGCCGTGTCCGCGATCACCGTGCGCAGCGTCGCCGGGTCGAGCCCCGCCGCCGTCGAGCCCGCCATCTCGGCCGCGGTCGCCGGTACGAGGGCGATTGCCGCCACAAGCGCGACCGCGGCAGCGGCACGGATCAGCCGCGAGAGCCAACGGTCGAACGCCGCGTCGTGGCCAGGCACGTAGAGGCAGAACGCCGCCGTTCCGAACGCCGCCATCGCCGCGGCGAAGTGGATCAGGCGGAGGACGACCGTCACGGCTTTACCGTGAACGAGAAATGGCCTTCGGTCCGGTGGGTGTCGGTCGAGACGACGTGCCAGGTCACGGTGTAGGTGCCGGCGGCGAGCGGCGGCACGGTCAGCACGAGTTCCTTCGGGTCGGCCGGGTCGGGTGCGGCGGCGGCCGTCGCGATCTTCCTGCCGTCGGCGCCGGCGAGCGCGATCCCCGAAAAGGCCGGCTCCACGGCCTCGGTGAAGAAGATGCGGATCTCGCGCGGCGCCGCGACCGTGCCGCCGACCGGCGGCACGGCGTGGTCGAGAAAGGCGTGCGCCAGCGCCGTCGCCGGCGCCAGCGCGATCGCGAGGGCGGCAAGCAGGCGGCGCATCGCCTAATCGCCGAAGAGCGGCCGGCCGAGCGTCGCCGGAAAGATGTCGTCGAGATACATATGGAACTGCACGATCGCGCCGTAGCCGTGTCCGGCGAGCCGGGTCGTCGGGATGATCGCCTCCGCGCCGATCTGCACGTACTGCCCGGACCAGATGATGCCCGGCTGGACCGTTCCGACGGTCTGCCCGCCCTGGCCCCGGTCGAGCGCGGTCGAAAACGACACCTCGACCAGCGGTACCATGCGGTCGAACGGCGCCGCGAGCCCGATATCCTTCACGTAATGCTGCAGGTATTCGAGGCTGTACTCGAAGGCGAGGCCGTAATTGACGCTATGCGAATTCAGCACCCCGTCGCTTCGGGTCTTGGTTGGGATTTCGAAGCCGAAGCTGCCGGTCACCGCGATCGGCTTCAGCCAGGTCAGCGGGTCGGGGAGGTCGCCAAACCCCTTGCCGAGATTGAGCACCGGCGACACGGTCGTGAAGTCGGGCGCGCCGAGTGCCTGAACCCGACCGGTATGGCCGAAAGTTGCGCTGATCCCGGCCCTCGCGGTGGCTTCGTGGGGGGCGTTCTTGAAAAGCTGGTAGTCGAGCTCGGCGGAGATGCCGCCAAACCCGGTCACCGCCGGCGAGCCGGGCGATTTGAGCCGGCTCCAGGTTGTGCCGAGCTGGATGCCGAGA
>DASUIE010000163.1:0-5010 GCA_036273175.1 Allostellaceae bacterium | reverse complement strand
CGCGCCTCCAGCTCAGGTCCCGCCGGTTTGACCTCCCGGTCGGCGGAACATCATCGGGCATGTCGCAATCCAAGTTTCTTCGTTCAATCCGGTGCGCCACGATAGCCGACGCTGCGCCCACCGCATAGCTTCGCCGCCGCCCATGCGCGGGTAGCGGGTGTCGCGGCGGTGCAAAGCGCGTACAGTGGCTCGCGACAATCTGATCTCGGGAGGCGCGCCATGCAGTACCGCCGCATTTCGGCCGATTGCCACCTCGATCTGCCCTGGCTGCCGCCCGATTTGTTCACCTCGCAATCCAAGCGCGAGCTTAGGGACCGCATGCCGTTTGTCGAGGATGGCAAGGACGGCCCGCGCTGGACCACCAAGGCCGGCGTCCACATGGGCATCCCCGGCGCGGTCGGCTCGGTCGGCGCGCCGTTCGTCCCGGGCCAGAACTACCGGGTCGACAAGATGGCCGAGACCGGGCTCTACGAGGCCGGCAAGCGCGGGGAGCGCCGCCCCGGCGATCCACACTTGCGCATCAAGGAGATGGAGAAGGACGGCGTCGACGCCGAGATCATCTTCGGCATCCTGGGCGTCGTCTCGCGCCTCGAAGACCACGAGGCGGCCAACGAATGCCTGCGCATCTACAACGACTTCCTCAAGGATTTCTGCAGCCATTACCCCGACCGCCACATCGGTCTCGCCTGCCTCCCCTACGGCGATATCGAGGCGGCGGCGAGGGAGGCCTACCGCGTCGCCAAGCTCGGTCTCAGGGGGCTGGAGCTGTCCTGCTCATGGGATATGGAGCCGATGTGGCACCCGTGCTGGGAGCCCTTGTGGAAGGCCGTCAACGACGTGCGGCTCCCATTGCATTTCCACACTTTCCCGTCGATGCCGCAGCGGGTGCGCAACCAGCTCCCGCCCAATATGCGGCGCCAGGCGCAGTTCACCACGGTCGCCGGGTTTCAGATGAACCTGATCCAGATCATCGCCGCGATCATCGGCGCCGGCGTCTTGGAGCGCTACCCGAACCTTCGGATCGGCTTTGGCGAAAGCGGCATCGGCTGGCTCCCCTATGCGCTCGACCGCATGGATTTCGAGTTCGAGGACCGCTTCCGCGACCTGATGAAGCTGAAGCCCAGCGAATACTGGCGCCGCCAGTGCCGCGCGACCTTCCAGTTCGACCGCATCGGACCCAAGCTGATCGACGAGATCGGGCTCGAAACCCTGATGTGGGGCTCGGACTATCCGCATCCCGACGGGGTGTGGCCGGAATCCTCGAAATACATCGAGGAGCAGTTCGCCGGCCTCCCCGCCGACACGATCCACAAGATCACCTGCGAGAACGCCGCGAAGTTCTACGGCCTCGTCAACTGACGCGCCGGAAAGGGAGAACGCCATGACCTACGACATCCTGATCAAGAACGGCCGCATCGTCGACGGCTCGGGCGCGCCCTCGTTCCGCGGCGATGTCGCGGTCAAGGACGGCAAGATCGTCGAGATCGGCAAGCTGTCCGGTCCCGCCGCGCGCACGGTCGATGCCGGCGGCATGGTCGTGGCGCCCGGCTTTATCGACAACCATTGCCACTACGACGCCCAGGTCACCTGGGACCCGCTCTGCTCGTATTCCTGCGATCACGGCGCGACCAGCGTCATCTTCGGCAATTGCTCGCTGTCGCTGGCGCCGGTGAAGAAGGACAAGAAGCAGCAGCGCCGGCTCAACGAGTTTCTTAGTTACGTCGAGGCGATCCCGATGGACGTGCTCGACACGCTGGAGATCACCTGGGAGACGGTGCCCGAATACCTCGACCAGATGGACCGCAATCTCGGCGTCAATATCGGCAACCTGATCGGCCACACCGCCGTGCGCTATTACGTGATGGGCGACGAGTGCCAGAAGCGCACCGCGACCGACGACGAAATCCGCCAGATGCAGGACCTCGTCCGCGACGGGATGAAGGCCGGCGCGCTCGGCGTCTCGGTATCGCGCAACCAGGGCCATTTCGACCCGCAGGGCGTCCACATTCCGGCGATCTGGGCCGATGAGAAGGAGATGTTCGCGCTTGGCGACGTGCTGCGCGAGCTCGGCACCGGGCTGATCCAGTCGGGCGGCGGCAACGGCGCCGAGATGAAGGACGCGCTGATGAGCCGCCTTTCCGAGGCGACCGGCCGCACCGTCGTCTACAACAATCTCGGCCAGACGATGCGCCGCCCGGGCCAGTGGCAGAAGCAGATGGAGCAGGTCGACGCGACGACCGCCCGCGGCATCCGCGCCTTCCCGATGTGCACGCCGAACCGCATCACCGACTATTTCCAGATGCGCAATACCCAGACCTTCCGCGGCATGGCGGTGTGGCACCCGATCTGCCTGTCCTCGCCCGAGGACCAGCTCAAGGCCTATGCCGACCCCGAGGTGCGGCGGAAGCTCCACGACGAGGCCGTCGAGTTCAAGAGCGGCCCGGCGATCGGCATTTGCAGCACCTGGTGGGACTACATGGTTCTGCAGACCGCGGTGCTCGAAAAGAACAAGCAGTACGAGAACATGACCCTCGGCCAGATCGCCAAGGCGCAGGGCAAGGGCATCATCGACTGCTTCCTCGACCTCGCGATAGAGGAGCATCTCGACACCGAATGGCTGCACGGCGAGAACAATGTCGACGACGAGGCGGTCGCCAAGATCCTGACCTATCCGAACGCCGTGATCGGCCTTTCCGACGGTGGCGCGCATGTGCAATTCCAGAGCGGTTTCGGCTTCTCGACCCGGCTGCTCTCGGAGTGGGTGCGCGAAAAGAAGGTGATGTCGCTGGAGACCGCGGTGCGCCGCCTCACCTTCGAGTCGGCCTCGATCTTCGGCCTCTACGACCGCGGATTGCTGCGGCCGGGCATGGTCGCCGACATCGTGATCTTCGACCCCGACACCGTGAAGCCGCTTCCGCTTGAAGTGGTGCACGATTTTCCGGCCGGCGCCAAGCGGATCAAGGAGCCGGCGCAGGGCATCCATATGACCATCGTCAACGGCCAGGTGCTGATGGAAGACGGGAAGCACAGCGGCAACCTGCCCGGCCGCGTGCTGCGCAACAGCTACTACAAGGCCAACCACGCCTGACCCTCGCCCTGTTCGCTTCGCTCACTGCCCTCTCCCGCGTCGCGGGAGAGGGTGCCAACGGAGGCACGATGCCCGATACGGTCTCGGCCACAAGCCGCATCCCGGTCCTCGATATCGGCCCCTACCTGGCCGGAGACCGGGATGCGGCGGCGCCGCTGGCCCAGGCGGTCGCACGCACCTGCGAGGACACCGGGTTTCTCGTCGTCGCCAATCACGGTATCGACCCGGCGCTGCCCGCCGGCGTTTTCGCCGCCGCGGCGGCATTCTTCGCCCGCCCCGAGGACGAGAAGCTCGCCTGCAAGATCGGCGAGTTGAATATCGGATACCTGCCGTTCGGCGGGCAGACCGTGCGCCACTCCCCGGTCAACCGGAACACCAAGCCGAATTTCAGCGAGAGCTTCTACATCACCCGCGACCGGGCCGCGGACCACCCGGATATCGTCAACCGCAAGCGGCTGATCGGGCTCAACCGCTGGCCGGCCGGGATGCCGGAATTCCGCGCCGCGACGACCGCGTACTACGCGGCGATGCAGGCGATGACGACGCGCCTGGTGCCGGTATTCGCGGCCGCGCTCGGTCTGCCGCAGGACTATTTCGCCGAGGCCTTCGCCGAGCCGAATTGCACGATCCGGCTGATCCATTACCCGCCGCAGCCCGACCCTGGCGACAACGAGTTCGGCTTCGCCCCGCATACCGACAACAACTTCATCACCTTCCTCGCCCAATCGGCGCTGCCCGGGCTCGAGGTGCGCACCGCCGAGGGCGACTGGATCAGGCCGCCGGCGATCCCCGGCACCTTTGTCGTCAATACGGGGGCGATGCTGGCGCGCTACTCCAACGACCGCTTCAAGGCGACGCCGCACCGGGTGATCAACCGCAGCGACCGGTCGCGCTACGCGATCCCGTTCTTTCTCGGCCCGAACCACGACGCGCCGATCGACTGCGTGCCGACCTGCGTCGGCGCCGGCAACCCGCCGCGCTATGAGCCGACGACCTACGGCGACTTTACCGAGCGGCTGCTGACCCTAAACTTCGCCCACCGCCGCGGCGAGGCATGAAAAAGGGCGGCTCGAAGGCCGCCCTTTTCTGGCTACGCCTGCTGCGGCGCTCGGCGCTCGGCCATGAACTGGTCGAACTCGGCCTTGTCCTTGGCGTGACGCAAACGTTCGAGAAAGCTCAGAAACTCGCGCTGCTCGTCTTCGAGCCGGCGCAAGGTCTCGGCGCGGTATTCGTCGAAGGCGTGGTTGCCGCTCGACGGCGGCGCGCCCCACGCCCCGCTCCGCTGTTCCTGCCGGCCGCTCCAGCCCCACCGCTCGGCGGCGGCCTGCATGCGGCCGATACCGTCCTGCATGCGGTCGACGCCGCGCTGCATGCGGTCCATGCGGCGCTGCCAGCGATCGCCGCCGTTATGTGACCAGCATCCCATGATGCGCCCACTCCCTATCAGAAATCCGAGGAGGATCAGGCCAAGCGGCCAGAACATGACGAAGCTGAGGACGATCGCGACGATCCAGGCAGGCTTGCCGAAATCGTCGACCCGTTCGGCTAGTGTCATCGTAACACCCAATGTAAATGTTACTAACATTGACATAAGGCCGCCGCGGCGGCCTGTCAAGGCAGCAGATCGAGCCCGCGCAGATAGACCAGCACGGCGGCTTCGAGCAGTTCCTCCGGCTGCATCGGCACCGAGCGCCGCCCCTCGTCGCCGCGCCCGAACAGCGAGGCGATGCCGTGCGACAGCGCCCAGATGTGGAGGCTCATCATCAGCGCCGGCGGCCGCTTGCCGGATGAGGCGCGTTCGAGCAGCGCCTCGGCGGCGCGGCGCAGCACCATGAAGGCGCGGTCGGAGGCCTCGCGCAGGCCGGCGTCGCTGGCGAGCGGCACCCCGGCCTCGAACATCGCCGAATAATAGGCCGGTTCGT
>DASUIE010000162.1:0-4657 GCA_036273175.1 Allostellaceae bacterium | reverse complement strand
GGCAGAACCTATCACCTGCCGGCTGGATCGATTTACGACGATTCGGTGTTGCTTTTATGGCCTGATTTTCCCGGCGCCGACCATTGGAATTGGACGCCCATTAGGGACATTCGCGGGTCGGAGTACATCCAAGCGCTTCGCGACGTCGATGCCTTATTTCGATAGTGTCGAGTCTGCAGGGCGGAGGAAAGCCAATGCTGATCTTCACAGTTAAGGCTGTCCGGCTAATCGACAGGGCATTCGCACAACACGGACACGATGCGCAGCGCGAATTATGGCGCGCCTGGCATAGCCGTCATCTCAGGGTTCGCCGAGGGCCCGATGACCCTGTCGATGATGGAGCCGGCCCGATGCCCGAAAATGTGCGAGCAGCCGTGCTTGAAATGTTGGCGACTATGTGGGGTGCTCGACTCAAGGAGCTCAACAAGATCACCTCAGAGGATGACCGCGCGGATTTGGAAAATGATTTGGCCTACATCCGCTCAGTAAAGCAATCCATCGAAAGCCCACCCCAGGTGGCCCAGATGGCAGCGAACCGATAGGCCTCGCGCCAGTACCGTCCTTTTTCTCTGCGGCCCCCCGACCCATGGGTTGTGGTTCGGTTGTTAAACACCCCTCACCCCCAACGCGGGCCGCCCCGCGTTTTCTCGAATTGTCATTCCCGGCTTTCGGGTGTTCACTTTTCCCCAGCAAAGCGGGAGGAAGCTCGATGGTCCAGATTCGCCGCATGGGTGAGAAGATCGGCGTCGAGGTCACCGGGGTCGACGTCAAGACGATGTCGGATTCCGAGTGGAACCAGATCTACCAGGCCTGGCTCGACTGCAACGTCATGTGCGTGCGCGGCCAGGAGCTGACGATCCCCGACTTCATCCGCTACAGCGAGCGCTTCGGCCCGGTCACGCCGCACCCGTCGAAATCGACGCGCCACCCGGAGCATCCGAAGATCACGATGCTCGGCATCGACAAATACGACGCCCAGGGCCAGCTCCGCGACGAGATCTACCGCCGCGGCGCCGAGGGCTGGCACACCGACGGCGCCTACAACCAGGCCCCGTTCAAGGCGACCCAGCTTTATGCGCTGGCGGTGCCGAGCCGCGGCGGCAACACGCTCTTCGCCAACGCCTATTCGGCCTATGACGCGCTGCCGGAGCGCCTGAAGGAGCGGCTCGACGGCGTCGTCGGCGCCTTTGCCTATGGCGGCCGGCGCGGCAAGGCGCGGCTCTTGAACCCCGAGGACCAGGATTGGGCCTCGGTCTATCACCCGATCGTCCGCACCCACCCGGAGACCGGCCGCAAATCGCTCTATTTCGACCCCGGCAAGATCGTCGATTTCGTCGGCATCGACCGCGCCGAGGGCGACGAGCTGATCGCCGAGCTTTCGCAGCGCATGATCGCGCCGGGCGCCGAATACCACCATGTCTGGCAGAAGGGCGACATCGTCATCTGGGACAATCGCTGCTCGTATCACCGGGCGGCCGGCGACTACCCGCCCGAGGAGGACCGCATCCACTGGCGCGTCTCGATCAACGATTACGGCGTGCCGGTCGCCGAGGCGGCGGAGTAACGGCGATGACCGTGCAAGTCCATCCGTTCGAGGCCGGCTGCGGCGCCGAGATTTCCGGCGTCGATATCCGCGAGACGCTGTCGGCCGCCGATCGCGACGCGATCCGCAAGGCCTGGCTCGACCATCTCGTGCTGCGCTTTCGCGACTGCGCGATGACCGACGCGCAGCACATGGGCTTCACCCGGCAGTTCGGCGAGCTCGAGTTCAACCCCGCCAAGCTGATCGAGAAGCAGTACGGGATCGAAACCCAGACCTCCGGCCGCAAGGCGGAAATCCCGGCGGAAATCTCGGTCATCTCCAACATCGTCGAGGACGGCAAGCCGATCGGCGGGCTCGGCGACGGCGAGGCGTTCTGGCACACCGACTCGTCTTTCGTCGACGTGCCCCCCGCCGCGAGCCTCTTGCGCTCGCTCGAATGCCCGCCGCCCTCCGCCGGCGGCTCGACCTATTTCCTCAACTGCTACAGCGCTTACGACGACCTTCCCACCGAGACCAGGAAGACGATCGAGGGCCGGGTCATGGTCCACGCCGCGACCCATTCCTCGGGCGGCAAGGCGCATAAGGGGTTCGAGACCGTCGAGGATGTGTCGAAGGTGCCGGGCGCGCGCCAGCCGATGGTGCGCACCCACCCCGAGACCGGCAGGAAGTCGCTGTTTCTCGGCCGCCGGATCAACGCCTATGTGATCGGCCTGCCGGTCGACGAGAGCGAGGATTTGCTCGACGGGCTGTGGGACCACATGGTCCAGGACAAGTACACCTGGCGGCAGGATTGGCGGGTCGGCGACCTCATCTGGTGGGACAACCGCTGCGCGATGCACCGCCGCGACGCCTTCGACGGCTCGAAGCGCCGGCTGATGCACCGGACGCAGCTCAAGGGCACGCGGCCGGTCTAACATAGCTGCCCCTCACCCTCCCGCCACGCGGGTCCCTCCCTCTCCCCGCCTGCGGGGAGAGGGCTGGGGTGAGGGGCATGGCAAACAGCGGAGGACCATCAATGCCCCATCCCACCCGCGTCGCGCTGATTACCGGCTGCGGCAAGCCGGTCGGGATCGGCAACTCCACCGCCCGCGCGCTCGCCGCCAAGGGTGTCGCCGTCGTCGTCTCCGACCTCAGCCCGGCGGGCGTCGCCAACGAGTTCAACGCGCCGGAAGACACCGACAAGAACTGGGGCGGCGTCGACACGCTGGTCGAGCAGATCCGCGCGGCCGGCGGCACCGCCTCGGCCGTGCTCGGCAATGTCAGCCAGGAAGCCGACGCCAACCGCATGGTCGCCGAGGTGCTGGAGCGCTATGGCCGCCTCGACATCCTCGTCAACAATGCCGGCGCGCCGCAGGGCGCCGACCGCAACGAGATCGAGAACGTGCCGGTCGAGGCCTGGGACTTGACCCTCGGGGTCAATGCCAAGGGCGCCTTCCTGATGTCGCGCGCCGCGGTGCCGCAGATGCGCAAGGCCCAATACGGCCGCATCGTCAGCGTCTCGTCGAAGGCGGCGATCCGCCCCGGCCGCAACCGCGCCACCTATGCCGCCTCCAAGGCCGCGATCCTCGGCTTCACCCGCTCGCTCGCGCTCGACCTCGCGCCGCACGGGATCACCGTCAACGCCGTCTGCCCCGGCCCGATCCGCACTTCGCGCGCGATCAGCACCAACCGCCGCGAATACGGCGCCGACCTCGAAATCGGCTTCCGCGAACGCTCGAAGGCAATCCCGGTCGGCCGCTTCGGCACCCCCGACGAAGTCGCCTCGATGATCGCCTACCTCGCCTCCGACGAAGCCGGTTTCGTCACCGGCCAGGCGATCGGCGTCGACGGGGGTTGGTGAGAAGGCCCCGATGAGCAACCTCGAAAAGCTCGCGCGCCTGTCCGGAAAGACCGTTTCGAAGGCGCTCGACGCCCTGCAGCAGCGCGGCCTCGATATCCGGGGAAAGCTGGCGGCGCCGATCGGCAGGGTTCCGCGCCGGGCGCCGAGGAAGCCGCCCGACCCGAAAGCGATCTACAATTGGCTGCGCCTCGACGACCGGATCACCACATCCGGCCAGCCGACCGAACCGCAACTCGCCGATATCCGCGCCCTGGGCGTCCGCCACGTCGTCAATCTCGGACTGCACAGCCACGAAAAGGCGCTGCCCGACGAAGCGGCCAGCCTCGCCCGGCTCGGGATGACCTACATCCACATCCCGGTCGATTTCGCCAACCCGACCGACGGCGATTTCGCCCGGTTCTGCGCCGCCATGGACGAGCTAAAGGATGTGCCCGTCCACGTCCACTGCATCGCGAACTACAGGGTCTCAGCCTTTTTCTATCGCTATCGCCGCGACGTGCTGGGCATGGACGCGGCCCGGGCACGCGCCGAGATGGAGCAAATCTGGCGGCCCAAGGACGTATGGGCGGCTTTTATCAAATAGGCCGTTTTATCGAACAGCCCCTGGGCCTATTTGAAGTGCGGCATGACGTCGTGGCAGATCAGCTTTAGCGAGCGCATCATCATTTCGGCCGGGATCGCGGCGCCGAAATTGAGCTCGAACAAAATGCCGTCGATGCCGAGCTCGCTCTCCAGCTCCTTGAGCCGGTCCACGACCGTGTCGGGATCGCCGACGATAACCTTGTCGCGGATCACGTCGTCGTAGGTCGCGCGCTTGACCTCCTCGACCTCGGCGCGGCGGCGCGCGTTGGGGGAGCCTTCCAACCGCTCGATCAGCGATTTATACCCGGCCATGATGCTGGGCTCGCCCTCGGTGCGCGCCTCGGCATCGGTCTCGCCGCAATGCATCGAAAGGCGCAGATAGACCTCGGGCTTGCCGGGGTTCCCGGCCTCGTTCCAGGCGTCGCGATAGGCCTTGAGGTCCGGCTTCAGCCCGACCAGCGAGCCGCTGCGCACCGAGACGAAGAGCGGGTAGCCGAGCCGCCCGAGCGTCGGGAACGTGTCCTCGCTCGCCCCGGCGATGCGGATCGGCGGGTGCGGCTGCTGGTAGGGCCGCGGCACCGCGCGGGCCTCGTTAAAGCTGTGATACGTGCCGTCAAACGAAAAGGTCGGCTCGGTCCAGGCCTTCTTGAGGATGTCGAGCGTCTCGTAAAACCGCTCCCGGCTCTCGGAAT
>DASUIE010000161.1:0-8053 GCA_036273175.1 Allostellaceae bacterium | reverse complement strand
CCCCCCCACGACGCTGGTGCTGACGCCGAGCTATACCCACGCGGTCGCCGGCGCGACGACGCTAAACCTCGCCGGCGGGATGAGCGGGTTTGTCGGGGCGCTGGCGCCGGATTTGGCGCTAGCCGGGTTCACCGCGCAGGCGGACGCGGTCGAGGAGGCGCTTGGCGAGCTGGTCGGCGGCGGGTTCACGGCCGAGGCGCTGACGGCCGGGCTCGGCGAGAGCTGGGCGATCACGCGCAACTATTTCCGGCTCTATGCCTGCTGCAACCCGATCCACCCGGCGCTCGACTGCCTGGCGGCGGCGCTGGCGGAGCTGCGCCCGCAGCCCGAGGAGGTGGCGCGGATCGAAATCGCCACCTATCGCTTCGCCTCGGTGATGCGCAACTCCGACCCGCCCAACTATTTCGCGTCGAAATACTCGCTGCCGCACGCGGCGGCGGCGATGGTGGTGCGCGGCGGCGCCGGGTATGGGGCGCTCGACGACAGCGCCCTCGCCGACCCGCGGATCGCGGCCCTCAGGCGCAAGGTGGAGATCGCCGAGGACCCGGCGATGACCGCGCGGGCGCCGGTGCTGCGCCCCGCCCGGGTGACCGTCACGCTGACCGACGGACGCCAAGCCACGCAAATGCGCGACAGCCATCGCGGCGACTTCAACGACCCGTTCACCGATGCCGAGATGCGCGGCAAATTCCGCGAGCTTGCCGGCACGGTGCTGGACGCGGAGGGAGTCGCGGCGGCGGAGGCGGCGATCGACCGCGTCGAGGACTGGCCCGACATCGGCGAGCTGACCGGCGTCCTTCGGCGCCACGCGGGCGGCTGAAACGAGAAAGGGCCCGGCGATCGCCCGCCGGGCCCTTCGCGATCGGGATGCCGACCGGTTACTCGTCGTGGCAGACCTTGACGGTCTTCATCGCGCCCTCAGCCTCGACATGGGTCTTGTAGACCACGCCGTCCGGGCTCACGACGGTCTCCGTATGGCCCGCCGGGCGCTGGTCGACGATCTCGCAATGCCGCGTGGTGGGGTTCCGCACGATGTAGTAGGTCGATTGCGCCGCCGCGGGCAGGACATAACCAACAACCATCAGGCCGGCGACGAGAAGCTTACCGTTCATGTGATTTCTCCGAGTCGTTCGCACGCATGGTTTGACAACAAGGATTTGCGCGACTCGTTCCGCGCCCGCGCCGAGGCGGCCGCAGTAGCGACGTCGCGCGGATAGGTCTTGCGCCCGGGCAGGACGATGAAACCGGCCAGCAGCATCGGCAGCAGCATGACCAGAAAGGTCCACCGCAGCCCGTCGTCGCCGCCGCCGAGCCAGCCCGACATCCAGCCGAACAAGAGCGGCGACAGCCCCTCGAACACGGCCCGCAGCGTCATCCGCCCACCCTCGCCGCGGCCCCACAGCAGCGGGTGCACGATGTCGAGCCGGGCCGCGTCGATCGGCGCGACCGCCATCGTCAGCCCGCCGACCCCGGCCGCCAGGAGGAGCCCGGCAAACCACGGGTTGTCGAGCCAGATGCCGCCGGCGAAGAACGGAACCGACAGGAAAAGACCGAACGCCGGCACGACGATCCGGGCGTTGATCCGCCCCCGCGCGAGAAGCCGCTCGGAGAGTTTGCCGCCGACCAGGAGTCCGCCCAGCGCGGCGATCCCGAGCACGACCACGAGACCCGCCACGAGGCTGCGCGGCAGTCCGTAATGCCGGGTGAAATAAATCATGCCGAAGGCGCGCAGCCCGGCGAAATACGCGTAGGCGAGGGTCGAGGCGCAGATCAGCAGCGTGTAGCTCGGGATGCGCAGCAGATAGGCCATCGCCCGCCAGACGCTCCACCGGCCCGGGTCTTCGGTGAGGACAAGGTCGCGCCGCGGGCCGATCTGGGCATCGCCGACCAGCCGCGCCAGCGACGTGCGCCAGCGCGAGCGGCGTCCGCCGCCGGTTTCGCGGCGCGGGCGGCGGGAGGCGGCGGCGGCATCCGTCTCGTCCGCCGCGAGCCAGCTTTGGCCGCCGCGTCGGGGCTCGGGCAGGTAGCGCGAGATCGCCCACACCATCGCCGCGCTGGGCAGCGCCATGACGACATAGGCCCAGCGCCAGCTGGCGATGCTCGACACCTCGCCGGCCACGACAAAACCGAGCCCGACGCCAAGCAGCTCGCCGGACAGGATCAGGCCGTAGATCGAGGCCCGCTCCCGCGCCGGGAAGAAATCGCCGATCAGCGAGGCGACGCACGGCCACGCCGCCGCCGTCGCCGCGCCGAGCACCAGCCGGGTCGCCAGCAGAAACCCGTACGAGGTCGCCGCCGCGCTTGCCAGCATCGCCAGCGCCCACACCGAGGCAGCGATCATCAACAGGCGGCGCCGACTCACGCGATCGGCGAGGCTGCCGACCGGCAGCGTCGTCACCGCCCGGATGAACGCCGCCGCGGCAAGCAGCAGGCCGATCTGCATGTTGCCGATGTGAAACGCCGCCTCGAGCTGGTCGGACACCGCGGCGACGGTGCCGAGCTCGGCGAGCCCGAGCCCCAGCACCGCGCCCAGCACCGCGATGACCTGGAGCCGCGCCGGCCCGCCCGCCGCATCGAGCAGGTGCGCCTTGGTGGTTGCGATCAGTTCGGGGGCGCCGGCCATCACCCCCGTAAACAACCGGCGCGGCGGGAGACACCAAACGTCAGCGCCGCCGGCGGATCATCCCGCCGCGTCGGACAGCCGCTCGGGCCGGCCTGCGCGCGGAAACAGCCGCTCTTCCACCATTCCGCAGACGATATGCGCGGCGGCGATGTGAAGCTGCTGGATCAACGCGGTCGAGTCGGAGGGCGCGCGCAGGCACAAATCGCACAGCGCGGCCATGTCGCCGCCGCCGCGGCCGGTGAACCCGATCACCGCCATCCCCTTCTCGCGCGCCGCCTCTATCGCCCGCAACACATTCGGCGATCGCCCGGAGGTGGAGATCGCGACGAGCACGTCGCCCTCCCGCCCCAAGCCCAGCACCTGGCGCGAAAACACGTGCTCGTAGCCATAATCGTTGCCGATCGAGGTCAGCACCGAGCTGTCGGTCGTCAGCGCGACCGCGGCTATCGGGGCGCGGTCGTAATTGAGGCGGCACAAAAATTCGCCGGCGATGTGCTGTGCGTCGCCGGCGCTGCCGCCATTGCCGACGAGCAGCACCTTGCCGCCGCGGGAGAGGGACGCGACGATCCGCTCTACCGCTCCCTCTATCGCCCGCCCGCAGCCCTCGTCGTCGATCGCGGCCTGCAGCACGTCGCGCGACCGCGCGAGGTACTCGTTGATCGCCTTGATTGCATCGGCCGCCATCGCATCCATTATCGGCGATCCGCCACGGCCGGCCAAGTCCCCGCCGATTGCGGCAGGGAGCTGCGGTCGGCTAAATTTCTTTCGAGCACCGTTTACAGGCGACGCGTGAACGAGCCAGACCTGACGATCGACCCGGCGCGGCTCACTTACCCGGCCGGCCACGCCCCGGCGACGCGCTATGCCGGCACCTACGAGTATACGGCCGAGTGCTTCGACAAGATTGCCGGCTCGTTTCTGTTCTGGGGACCCTATCTCGACCTCGATCCCGGGGTTTGCGTGGTAGAATTCCTCGGCGAGGTCGCGGGCCAGTTTTGCGTCGAGTTCATCCACGATTCCGGCAGGATGCGGATCAAGCAGATCACGGTCGACGATTTCGCGGCCCCCGTCTGCCTCGTGCTCCGGCGGGCGGTTGCCCGGTTCGAGATCCGCGGGATCAAGACGCGCTCGCTCGAGCGGCTGAAGCTCGACGCGATCCGGCTGCACTATGCTTATCGCCCCGTGGAGGCTGCGTGATCGGCATCGAGCCGCCCGCATTCACCCGGCGGCTGCGGCAATCCGAGATCGACCTCGTCGACGCCACGCTGAAGGGCCTCGGTTGGGAGCCGGTGTTCCATCTGGTCATGCGGGCCGATGACAGCGACGAGATGGTGGCGCGCTGCCGCGTGACATTGTCCTCGCTCGCCCGGCAAAGCTTCGCCGGATGGCGGCTTATCCTCGTGACCCGACGCCGGGACGTCCATTTCGACGCCTTGATCGAGCGATTGCGCGACGGGCACGACGATGCGCGCGTGCTCCGCGACCGCGCCTTAGCCCGGTCCGGCGCGACCGGCGATTTGCGGGGGCGTCTGCTAGACGGGTTCGACGGGTTGGCCGACCGGGTGGAGCTGGTCGCCCCGCGGCCGACGATGAGCTTCGCCGAGCTGATCCGGGAGACACCCAACGGCCCGTCCTTTATCGCGATCGTCGGCGCCGGCGATCAGCTGCGCAACGATGCGCTGGCCGAACTGGCCCTCGCCACCGGGCTCGACCGCGGTGCCGCGCTGTTCTATTGCGACGAGGAACGGGCCAACCCGGCGACCGGCTCGGTCGAACCGTTTCACAAGCCGCAATGGTCGCCCGATCTGCTGCTGTCGACCAATTACATCGGACGGCTGTGGTGCGCGGCGCCGGAGGTCTTCGCCCGCGCCGGCGGCCTGTTGCGCGACTGGCTGCGCCAGGGCGAATACGATCTCGTCCTGCGCTGCAGCGAAGCGGCCGGATCGATCCGGCACGTTCCGGAAACACTGTACCGCCGCTCGGGCGACGGGCTCGACCGGAACGCGGTCGAGACGGCCGCGCTGTCGCGGGCTCTCGCCCGGCGCGGGATTGCCGCCGATGTCGAGCCCGGCTTTCGGCCCGGGTTTCATCGCGTGAGGCGCCACCTGGTTCGGCGCTCCCGGGTTTCGATAATCATTCCGACCTGTGCGGCTCGCGGGCTCATCCGCACCTGCATCGAAACGCTGCGCCGGCTGACCGATTACCCCGATTTCGAAATCGTCTGCGTCGATGACATCCCTGCCGCGGACCCAGCCGCGAAAGGATGGCTGAGGGAGAATGCCGATACCGTCGTTGCGGCCGAGCCCCCGTTCAACTGGTCGCGCTACAACAACCGCGCGGCTCGCGAGGCCACCGGCGAATACCTGTTGTTCCTCAACGACGACATGGAGGCAATCGAGCCCGGCTGGCTGACGGTTCTGGCCGCTCAGGCGCAACGGCCCGAGGTCGGGGCGGTCGGTGCGCGCCTACTTTACCCGGACGGCACGGTTCAGCACGCCGGGATGTTCCTCGCCGGCCCGTGGGCCGCGCGGCACGCTTTCCGTCATAAGGATCGCGACGACCCGGGCTATTTCGGCCTGGCGCGGGCTCAGCGCAATGTCACCGGCCTGACCGGCGCCTGCCTGATGACCCGGCGCGATCTGTTCGACGAGCTCGGCGGGTTCAATGAGGCGCACGACGTCACCAATAACGACCTCGATTACTGCCTCAAGGTCCGCCGCGCCGGGCGCCTGTGCGTTTATGCCCCGGAGGCGACGCTGATCCACCACGAGCAGGCGACGCGCACGAGGACCTCGGATCATTTCGACGCCGATGTCTTCGCCCGCGAATGGGGCGATGTCTTCGCACGGGGCGACACCTACCACCACCCCGGCCTGGCGAGGGATGTCGACGATTTCATCCCCGACCGCGAATTCGCCGAGACCATCTGCGTCGCCCGGCCGCTCTTCGACCCCGGCGGCATCCGCCGCATCCTCGTCGTCAAGCTCGACCGGATCGGCGACTGCATTGGCGCGATCCCGGCGATCCGGCGGCTCAAGCGCCATTTCCCGCAGGCGACGATCGATGTGCTGGCCGGCCCGTGGACAGACCCGCTCTGGGCGCGAGTTCCTGAAATCGAGGACGCGATTCATTTCTCGCTGTACGACGCCGACCCATCAAAGCCGCCGCGCGAGGTGGGACCGGCCGAACTGCGCGCACTGGGCCGATCCCTGGCCGGAAGAGGATACGATCTGGCCGTCGATTTGCGCCGGCAGCCCGACACGCGCCATCTGCTCCCG
Organism: Allostellaceae bacterium; assembly: GCA_036273175.1. Taxonomy (GTDB): domain Bacteria; phylum Pseudomonadota; class Alphaproteobacteria; order ATCC43930; family CGMCC-115725; genus DATARH01. Next base: position 2,152 of record DASUIE010000161.1, on the reverse strand, counting down.
CTAGCCGGCGCGCGATACACGGCGGGATACGACCATCGCGGGCAGTTTCCCTGGCTCGACGTCGCGCTGGAGTGGGAGGGGGATATCCGGCAGATCGCCAAGCGCCACTCATTCGGCGACGCGCTGGTCACCCTCGTCGACGCGATCGCCGCGGCGGGCGAGCGCGAGGGCGCGACGCGGCAACTCGCTGCACATCCGGTCGGGACGCCGGCTCCTGGGCTCGACGCTCTGTTCGAGCGGCCTGTCGTGTGCGTCCATCCGGCGGCCGACGACGAGATGCGGCGCTGGCCGGAACGGCATTTTGCCCGGCTGATCGACTTGCTGATCGAGGAGGAGAGCGTCAACGTCGTCTTGATCGGCGGCCCGGGAGACGAGACGGCCGCCGGCCGCGTGCTCGCCGAGGCGCGCAACCGCGATCGGATCGCCGTTGCGGTCGGCCGTATCGCTCTCGCCGAACTGCCGGATTTTCTCGGCCGTTGCGCCCTGTTTGTCGGCAACGACAGCGGTCCCGCGCATATGGCGGCGGCGGTGGGCACGGCGACCGTCGCGGTTCACTCCGGGGTGGATGGGCGTGAAGAGGCGCCGGCGGGTCCCGGCGCCGTCGCGGTGAGGCGGCGGGTCGAATGCTCGCCCTGCTATCTGACGCGGCCCGGCGACTGTTCTCGCGGGCTCGCTTGCCTCACGGAATTGAGGCCGTCCGATGTCTACGCGGTCTGCCGCCGGATGCTGGCGCTGGGACGGGGCGCGAGCGCGGATGCGTAGCCGCACGAAAAAGCCCGGCGCGGCGCCGGGCCCGAACCTCGCGGGAAGCGAGACGGCCCTGATCGAGGCGCTGTGGCGCGGCGACGAGCTGGCCGCGGCCCTGAGCGCCGCCCAAAGCGCGCTGGCGGCGCGGGAACGCGACCTCGCCCGCGCCCAGGAGGCGATCGCCGAGCTGAGCGAGATCGTCGACGCCGTCCAGGCCGCGCTCGACGATCTCCGCGCGCGGGCGGCGGACGCCAGCGAGCGGGAAGCGCAGGCCGCGAGGAAATATCGCGATCAGCGCGACGCGGTCGCCGCCGAGCTCTTCCGAATCGCCCGGCGCGCGGAGGAGGACGCTCCCGTAACGCCGCGAAAATCGCGTTTACGCCGATGGTGGAGCCGGAGACCCTATAGCGCGTGATAGATCTCGGCGGCGAGATCGAGGTCTTCGAACATCTTGGCGCGGCCGTGGTGGATGATCAGCGCCTTGGAGCAGTATTGCTTGACGATCTCGGGGATGTGCGAGGCGAGGATCATGCTGCGGTCGGCGCGCCGCTCGAAAACCTCGTACCGCGAGCGCTCCTGGAAACGAGCGTCGCCGGCGGCGATGACCTCGTCGATCAGGTAGCAATCGAAATCGACCGCGAAGGAGAGCGCGAAATTGAGCCGCCCGCGCATGCCGGTGGAATAGGTTCTCACCGGCTCGGAGAGGAACCGCCCGAGCTCGGCGAAATCCTCGACGAAGTCGCGCACCTCCTGAAACGGCTTGTTATAGATGCGCGAGATGAAGCGGATGTTGTCGTTGCCGGTCATGCTGCCGCCGACGCCGCCTTCGAGACCGACGGGCCAGGAGACCGACATCGTCCGCTCGATGGTCCCCGCGGTCGGCAGCTCGATCCCGGAAATCAGCCGAATCAGGGTCGATTTTCCCGCGCCGTTGCGGCCCAGCAGCGCGATCTTCTCGCCCGGCATCACCGTGAGCGAAATGTCATTCAGCACGCGCCGCCAACGGCCGCGAGTCTCGGAATGGTAGTCCTTGCAAACCCCGGTGACCTTAATCATTGTGGCCCGTGCACGGCTACCGAATGTTCCGGTATAATGGCAGCGGACCCGGTCGCCAAGAGGTCAAACCAGGCAGGCTAGCGACATCAGCGCGGGCATATCCTGAGGGGGGACGCGACGTGAGGATTGAGGAGATTCCCGTTTTTATTCTGTGCGGAGGCCTCGGCACTCGACTTAAGGAAATGACTGAATTTCGGCCAAAGCCGATGGTGCAAGTCGGGCCGGACCCGATTCTGGTCCACATCATGCGGTACTATTCGAGTTTCGGGTTCCGCCGATTCGTTCTGTGCATGGGCTATAAGAGCGAAATCATCCGTGAGTATTTCTTGAATTTTTATGCGATGAACAG
>DASUIE010000160.1:0-34588 GCA_036273175.1 Allostellaceae bacterium | reverse complement strand
CTGGAGGGCGCGCCGGCAGGGCGCCGGCGCGTTGCCACCGGTTTCCCCTAAACGGTAAACGCCGGGCGGCTCGCTCGTTCCGCCAGGTTCACCCGCTGCGTTGGGTCAGGGCCTTTCGCACGTCATGGACCTGTCCGGCATCGACCGCCGGTGCGGCATTGCCCCAGCTGTTGCGGATATAGGTCAGCACCGCCGCCGCCTGCTCGTCGTTGAACAGCCAGCCGAAGGCAGGCATCGCCGGGCTGGTCGGCGCCGTCTCGGTACCGACACTGCGGGTGCCGCCGAGAACGACGCGGATCAGCGAGGTCGGGTCGCGCGACTGCACCGCCGCCGACCCGGCCAGCGACGGAAACAAACGCGGCCGGCCGGTGCCGTGCCCGGTGTGACAGGCGGCGCATTCGTCGCCGAAGATCGCCCCACCCATCTTCATCGCCGAGTCCGAGGCCGCGACCGGCTTCGGCGACTGGTTGCCGCTGCCGTGCTGGGCCTTCAGATAGACCGCGATCGCGTGGAGGTCGTCGTCTTTCATCCGGCTCGTCGAGCGCGTCACGACATCGGCCATCGGACCCGTCGCGGCGGCAAATTTGTTATGCCCGGACTTCAGATAGGCGACGATGTCGTCGGCCGACCAGTTGGCGAGGCCGCGCGGCGCGCCGGCGGCGATCTCGGGCGCGAACCAGCCGTCGATCTCGTTTCCCTGGAACTCGGCGCTCGCCTTGTCGGCGCCGACAAGGTTTTTCGGCGTGTGGCAGGCGCCGCAATGCATCAGCCCGCGCACGAGATACGCGCCGCGGTTCCATTCCGCGCCTTGCGAGTCGGCCGGACGGAACTCCCCGGGGGTGAAATACAGCTTGTTCCACACCGCCATCCCGGCCCGGATATTCAGCGGAAACGGCAAATCGTCACCGCCGGTCGCGTGACGCACCGCCGGGACGGTCGCCAGATAGGCGCGGATCGCCAGGAGGTCGTCGCGCGTCGCCTTGGTGTAATACGGATACGGCATCGCCGGATAGAGATGCGCGCCGTCTCGGCGGATGCCGTGGGTGAGGGCGCGAATGAACTGGTCGTCGGTCCACGACCCGATGCCCGTATCCTTGTCGGGCGTGATGTTGCTGGCGGTGACGGTGCCGAACGGCGTCTCGATCTTCAATCCGCCGGCCAGCGGGTGCGCCCCGCCGGGCTCGTCGTGACACCCGGAGCAATCGCCGACGGTCGTCAGGTAGCGGCCGCGCTGGACCTTGGCGAAGTCCTGGCCATCGCTGCCGGCAAGAGCCGGGCCGGCGCAGAGCGCCAGCGCCGCGAACAGGGCAGCGAGCCTACGCATCGACGAGCGGCCCGGGTTTCTTGAGATAGCGCTCGCGGATCGCCGCGGCCGACCAGAAGGCGAGCGCGCCGACCGTGCCGGTCGGATTGTAGCCGGCATTCTGCGGAAAGGCCGTCGCGCCTTGGACGAACAGATTAGGCACGTCCCAGCTCTGCAGGTATTTGTTGACCGCGCCATCCTTTGGCGACTCGCTCATGATCGCGCCGCCGCAGAGATGCGAGGTCTGGTACTGGGTGATGTCGTAAGGACCCTTGCGCGGTTTCTTGACGACCTGATCGGCGCCCATCGCCTTGATGATCTCGGCGTAGCGGTCGGTCAGGAACGCGCTCATCTTGGTTTCGTTCTCGTGGAAATCCATCGTCAGCCGCAAGAGCGGCCGGCCGAACCGGTCGACATAGGTCGGGTCGAGATCGAGGTAGTTGGTCTTGTAGCTGTAGCAGGAGCCGTGCACGCCGCTGCCGGAATACATCGTGCTGAGGTAGTGGTCGCGCATCCCCTGCTTCCACTTCGCGCCCCAATGCGGCGTGCCGGGCGGAAGCTGCATCGATTCGATCGGCCGCCCGTTCGACTGCACTTGGCCCAGATAGCCGCCGCCGACAAAGCCGTGAGGACCGTGGTCGAAATTGTCGCCGTTGAATTCGTCGACGCACATGCCGATCGCGCCCGAGGCAACGAACGGATTGAAGTTGAACTTCTTTTTGTCGAAGAATCCGATTGCCGTCGAGACCACCTGGTGCGAGAAGTTGCGGCCGATCTGCCCTTCGCCGGTCAGCGGGTCATAACGCTGGCCGATCCCCGACAGCATCAGGAGCTGCACGTTGAAGAGCTGAAACGCCGACAGGATCACCAGCTCCGCCGGCTGCTCCCATTCGGTGCCGGAGCTGTCGACGAAGGTGACGCCGGTGGCGTGTTTTCCCGATTTGTCGAGCAGGATCTTCGTCACCTCGCAATCGGTGCGCGCGGTGAAATTGGGCTTGCGCAGGAGTGCCGGCAGGATCGTCGTCTGCGGGCTGGCCTTGGAGTAGTTGGCGCATCCGAACCATTCGCAAAAGCCGCAATAGGTGCACGGCCCCATCTCGACGCCGAGCGGGTTGGTATAGGTCTGGGACAGGTTGCCCGAAGGCTGCGGGAACGATTTGTAGCCGAGCTCCTTCGCGGCATTGCCGTACAGCGTATGACTGAAGGGCTGCTTTTGCGCCGGTGTCGGATACGGACGGGACCGAGCACCTTCAAACGGGTTGCCGCCTGTCTGGATCACCCCCTTGAGGTTGCCGGCGGTGCCGGAAGTGCCGCACAGATACTCGAACCGGTCGTAATGCGGCTCCAGCTCGTCATAGGTGACGCCCCAATCCTGGACCGTCATGCCCTCGGGCAGAAAGCCGGCGCCGTAACGCTGCGTCAGATGCGACTTGGTGATGAAATCGCTGGGGAGGAAACGCCAGGTCTCGGCGTTCCAGTGGAGTCCGCCGCCGCCGACCCCGTTCCCGAGCATGAACGCGCCCCAGTCTCGCACCGGCAGGGCGGTCTGGTCGCGATTGTTGCGAAAAGTCAGCGACACCTGCGCCGGGCGCAGGAACAGCTCGTGACGGATGCGGTAGCGAAGCTCGTCCTGCGCGTAGGCGGGCGAGAAATCGACCGCGGTGTCCCGCCATGGACCGCGCTCGATCGCGGTGACCTCAAGGCCCTCCTCGGCCAGCTCATAGGCGAGGATCGAGCCGGTCCAGCCGAGGCCGACGATGACGACGTCCTTGGGCGGCAGCTTGCGGGCCACGTTCAACCCTTCCAGTCCGGATGCTCGCCGATGCTGACGGGCGGGTGCGGATAGGGCTCGTTGTGGCGGTCGACCCAGTCGCTGTAGTCGTAGCGGGCACCGGGGAAGCCGATCATCTTCCACGCCGCCATGTCGCGGTTCCCGCCATAGACCGGGTCGGCGAAGAAACCCTGCTGGGTATCCTTCAGGAGTTGCTTGAAGAAGGTGCCGGGCTTGCCGCCGAGCGGCACCTTGCCGCTTTCGAGGTCGGCGATGACGGCATCCTTCTTGTCGTCGGGAAGCGCGGCAAAAGTCGAGCCGCCAAACGTAGCGCGGCAGTATTTGTCGAGCGCGGCGAGGGCCTTGCGGTAATGCACCGCGGGCGGGTCGGCCGATTGCGGTCCCTGCTGATGCGTGCCCTCATGGAACGGCCCCTTCATGTACAGCGCCTCGCTTTTGCCGTAGGGACCGGCAAGCTGGCGGTCGATAAAGACGGCGCAGCCGCAATCCTTTCCGCCGGGCGTCTCGGGGTCGGGCGGGATCAACCGGTCGACCAGCGCCTCGACGGTCTTGGCCTCCGCGGCCGTAAAATAGCGCCAGCCCCGGGGATCGACCGCGGTCGGCGGCGCCGCGCGGTCGGGGGTCCAGGGCATCCCCCCTTCGACCAGTTCGGCATGGGCGAGCGGAGAGGCAGCCAGCGCCGCCGCCATCGAGCTCAAGACAACCCGTCGGTTCGGGCGCGGCATTTATCGGCCTCCTTATTCGTTCGCTAAACGCGCGCAACCCGGGGCCGTTCCTCGGAACGGCGGGATACGACATCGCGTTCGTCTGAAGAGTGAATCCCACGGGAGGCCGAGTTGAAGTGGCGGCTGATCGACGACGCGTCTCAGCGCACCTATGCGCTAATCTTTGAAACGGGCGACGAGGTCGTTGCCGGGTTGCAGAAATTTGCGGTGGAGACCAACGCGACCGCGGCGGAATTCACCGCGCTCGGTGCGCTCAGCGATGTCGAGCTCGGCTATTTCGACTGGGAGAAGAAGGAATACCGCAAGATCGAGATCGCCGAGCAGGTCGAGGTCGTCAACATGACCGGAAATTTCGCGATCGGCGAAAACGGCAGGCCGGCGCTGCACGCGCATATCGTCGTCGCCAAATCCGATGGGCACGCGCGCGGCGGTCACCTGTTAAAGGCGCATGTACGCCCGACCCTGGAGGTGGTGGTTACGGAGTCTCCCGCGCATCTGCGGCGCCGCCACGATGCCGAGAGCGGCCTGGCGCTGATCAAGCTCGATTAGCGGCCATCCGCAGATCGTCGACAAAGCGGCGGTACTCGGCCGCCTTCTCGGCCTCCCCGCGCAGCCTTAGCAGCAGCGAGGGGTGGATCGTCACAAAGAGCGGCGTGCCGTCGGCGAGCTCGCCCGGCTGGCCGCGCTCTCTGGAGATCGTCACCGGCCGCCCGATCAGGCTGCGCGCGGCGGTGGCGCCGAGCGCGACGATCGCGCCCGGATGGACCAGGCCGCGCTCGATCTCCAGCCACCATTTGCACCGCTCGATTTCGTGCGCGTCCGGGCGTTTGTGCAGGCGCCGCTTGCCGCGCTGCTCGTATTTGAAATGCTTGACCGCGTTGGTGACGAAGACCTTGCCGCGATCGATCCCGGCATCGCCGAGGGCCCGGTCGAGAATGCGCCCGGCCGGGCCGACAAACGGCTTGCCGGAGAGGTCCTCGCGATCGCCAGGCTGCTCGCCGACCAACATCAGCGGCGCTCCCGGCGCACCTTCGCCCGGCACCACCTGGGTTGCCGGAGCGTAAAGCGGGCAGCGCCGGCAACCGGCCTCGGCCCGGCGCAGTTCGCCGAGCGAGGCGACCGGCGGCGGGCCGCTCATCGGCCTGTCCGGGCGCCGAACATCAGCAGCGAACGGCCCGTCGCGGTATAGGCGTCGCCGGCCTCGACCGTGGCCGGCTCGTCGCCGTTGTTGGTGTCGATCAACAGCTCCCAATCGCCGCCGTCCGGAATCTCCGGCAGGGTGAACTCGACGCCGTCGTGCCAGGCATTGAAGACGATCAGCAGCGTCGCATCCTCGCCGCGCCTGCGGATGCCGCTCGGCCGGGCGCGGCCGTCGAGCAGCACGCCAAAGCAGCGGGCGTTGCCGTCCTTCCATCCCTCCTCGGTCATCTCGGTCCCGGCCGGGTTGAGCCAGGTGATGTCGCGGATGCCGAGCTGCTCGTCGAAATCGCCGGTCAGGTAACGGCCGCGGCGGAGTATCGGGTACCGGTGCCTAAGCTCGGTGAGCTTTTTGACGAAGGCGATCAGCGCCTCGCCGCGCTCGCCGATGTTCCAGTCGACCCAGCCGATCTCGTTGTCTTGGCAATAGGCGTTGTTGTTGCCGCCCTGGGTGCGGGCGAACTCGTCGCCAGCGAGCAGCATCGGCGTGCCCTGGCTGAGCAGCAGCGTCGCCAGGATGTTCCGCCGCTGTCGGTCGCGCAGCGCCTCGATCTCGGCATCGTCGGTCGGGCCCTCGGCTCCGCAATTCCAGCTCCGGTTGTCCGAGCTGCCGTCGTTGTTGTCCTCGCCGTTCGCCTCGTTGTGCTTGTCGTTGTAGCTGACTAGGTCGTTGAGCGTGAACCCGTCATGCGCGGTGACAAAGTTGACGCTGGCCCAGGGTTTGCGGCCGCGATGGTCGAAGCAGTCGCCCGAGCCGGTCAGGCGCGGGGCAACCGCCGCCGGCAGCGCCTCGCCGCGCCAGAAATCGCGCACCGTGTCGCGGAACTTGTCGTTCCATTCCGCCCAGCGCGGCGGGAAGCCGCCGACCTGGTAGCCCCCCGGCCCGCAATCCCATGGCTCGGCGATCAGCTTGACCGTATCGAGCACGGGATCCTGGCAGCAGGATTTCAGAAACCCGCTCTGCCGGTCGAACCCATCGGGTTCGCGCGCGAGGATCGTGCCGAGATCGAAGCGAAACCCGTCGACATGCGTCTCATCGGCCCAGTACCGCAGGCTGTCGGTCACCATCTGGATGACGCGGATGTGGCTGAGGTTGAGGGTGTTCCCGGTGCCGGTGTCGTTGATGTAATAGCGCGGCTCATCCGGCATCAGCCGATAGTAGGAGGCGTTGTCGATGCCCTTGAACGAGAGGGTCGGCCCGAGCTCGTTACCTTCGGCGGTGTGGTTGTAGACGACGTCGAGGATCACCTCGAGGCCCGCCTCGTGCAGGCTCGCGACCATCTCCTTGAACTCGCGCAGGGTCTGTTCCCGCTCATGGGCGTAGCGCGGGTCGGGCGCGAAAAACCCGATCGAGTTGTAGCCCCAGTAGTTCGCGAGACCGCGGTCGAGCAGGTGGCTGTCGTTGATGAAGGTGTGGATCGGCAGGAGCTCGACCGAAGTCACCCCGAGCGACTTGATGTACTCGACCACGGGCGCGGCGCCGAGACCCTTATAGGTGCCGCGATGCGCCTCGGGTACGCCGGGGTGGCGCTTGGTGAAGCCGCGCAGATGGGTCTCGTAGACGACCGTGCGATCCCAGGGGACGGTGCGGCGGCGCGGCTTGCCCTTCCAGTCGAAATCGGGGTCGACGACGACGCATTTGGGCATGTAAGGCGCGCTGTCGCGCTTGTCGAAAGTCGTGTCGTCGCCACTTTCCATGCGGTAGCCGAACACCGCCGGATGCCAGTTGAGGTCGCCGAAATGGCCGCGGGCATAGGGGTCGAGCAGCAGCTTATGCGGGTTGAAGCGGTGGCCGGCGGCGGGCTCGTAGGGACCGTGGACGCGGTAGCCGTAAATCGAGCCGGGGCCGACCCCGCGCACATAGCCGTGCCACACCTCGTCGGTGAATTCGGGAAGGTCGATCCGCGCCGTCTCGCGCTTTCCGGCCTCGTCGAACAGGCAGATCTCGACCCGCGTCGCATTGGCGGAAAACAGTGCGAAATTGACCCCCTCCCCGTCCCAGGTCGCACCAAGCGGATAGGGGCGGCCTTCGCTGATAGGCGTGCCGAGCGTCACCGGCGGTCTCCGACAAGCATGGTTGCCTGCCGCGTCAACGCCGGGGATGCGGGAGGCTCCCGCGGAACTTCGGCTCAGGCCGGGAGGGCGCCCTTCATCCTTTGAGCAAACCGACGAGCGGATTGGGCGTCGGCGTCGCGACCCGCCGCAGCGTGTTGGTGTCGCGGTGATCGAAGGGCGGGGTGCGGCCCCGGATCGCGAGGTCGGTGCGCGTCACATAGGTCCAGCTGTCGTCGCCGTTGAAGGTGATGTCGATGCGGTAGTAGTCGGTGCGAAAAGCCTCTTCGAGAAACGTCGTCGAGCAAATCCCGAAGCGGGTATCGCCGCGCCGCGCCTCGACCGAAATGCGGTCGTCGCCGGGCTGTGCCGTCCCGCCCGCCAGCACCACCTGGCCGCGGGGAATCGCGACGCTCTGCATGATCAGCCCGGTGGCGGGTTCCCACAGCCAGTAACCGACCTGATCGTGGAAGGTGATGGCTTCCTCGGGCGTGTTGATGTGGATGTAGTAGCGGAGGCCATAGAGGAGCTGGGGACCGTTGGATTGGGGGTCGATCGGGTCCATCCGGATATGTTCCCGGTAGACGCGCCGTTCGGGGCCTTCGGCCTTCGGGGCGATATCCACCCCCAGATCGGATTCCCAGACGCCGGCCAGCCGGCGCAGCGGCCCCAGATTGGCCAGCGTGTCCGGCGAGGCGTCGCTTTCGGTGTAAATGTCGTCGGGAAGGTTCGGCATGGGTGCCCCCTATGCGGGATGAGGCTGGCGTCCCCAAGGGGATTCGAACCCCTGTTACCGCCGTGAAAGGGCGGTGTCCTAGGCCTCTAGACGATGGGGACCTGCGCGCCCGCGCGGCGATGGGTCTAAAGGCAAGCGGCGGCGAAATCAACCTTTGCCAAGGGCAAGGCCGGCCCGGTAAATGGCGCATGCGGCGGCGCATCTTTTTCGACGGGCTCAACCTTGCGCTCGAGCGCGGGACGGGCATCGCGACCTATACGCGAATGCTGACGGCGCTAGCGCACGACGCCGGCCATGAAGTCGGGCTGGTCTATTCGTCGCCGCGCCGGCCGCTGCGGGACCCGAGCCTGCGAACGGGCGACTTTCTCGGGCCGCGCCGCCCCGGCCGTCTCGTGTCGAAAACGCGCGGGCGCTGGAATGACGCGGTCGACCATCTGGGCCACGCCATAGGGGTGCGGCCCTGTCCCGCCGAGGCGCCGAACGGCAGCGTTCCGACACACGACCACCTCTACGTCGCCCGCAACCTGTTCGGCGGCGCGGCGCGCTATTTCGGGTGGACCGGCCGGTTTGTCGAGCTCGACTTCCCTGCCCCTCCCGACATCCTGCACTGCACCTATCCGATGCCGCTGAAGGCCAAGGGCGCGCGCAACATCTACACGATCCACGACCTGATCCCGCTGCGCCTGCCGCAGACCACGCTCGACGACAAGCGGCAGATGCTGCGCCTTTTACGCCGGATCGCGGCCACCGCCGACCACATCGTCACCGTGTCCGAGCAATCGCGCCGGGATATCGTCGAATGGCTCGGCGCCGACGAGGCGCGCGTGACCAATACCTACGAGGCGGTCGAGTTCCCGCTTGAGCAACTGGAGGAGCCCGCCAATGCGGCCGCCGACACGATCGCGCGGCTCTACGGCCTCGAACCGGGCAGCTATCTGCTGTTCTTCGGCGCGATCGAGCCCAAGAAGAACGTGAAGGCGCTGCTTGAGGCCTATCTGCGCTCCGGCGTCGCCGTGCCGCTGGTGATTGCCGGCGGCGGCGGCTGGGCGAACGAGGCCGAGACCCGCATGCTGCGGGAGATCGACCCGGCCCGCGTGCGCCAGCTTGGCTATGCCGACAGGGCCGACCTGGTGAGGCTGATCCGAGGCGCCCGCGCCGTGCTGTTTCCGTCGCTGTTCGAGGGGTTCGGGCTGCCGGTGCTGGAGGCGATGATGCTGGGGACGCCGGTCGTCACCTCGCGAGTCTCCTCGCTACCGGAGATCGCGGGCGAGGCGGCGCTCTATATCGACCCCCACGACACCGACGATATCGCCCGCGGGATCGCGACGGTCGCCGCCGACGCCGATCTGCGGGCCGAATTATCCCGCCGCGGCCTCCAGCAGTCCGAGCTGTTCTCGGTCGCGCGGTACCGCGAGCGCGTGGCCGCTCTTTATGACCGGCTCGCCTAGCTTCGACCCTGCCTTTCGCGCCCGGCTACGGGATCTCCTCGCCTGGCGCCGCGACGTGCGCCGCTTCCGGCGCGATCCGCTGCCCGCCGGCACGCCAGAGAGGCTGATCGAGCTGGCCGCGCTTGCCCCGTCGGTCGGGCTGAGCCAGCCGTGGCGCTTTGTGCTGGTCGAGACGGCGGCGCGGCGGGCGGCGATCCGCGCCGAGTTCGCTCGCTGCAACGCCGCAGCCCTCGCCGCGCAGCTGCCGGAGCGCCGGCGCCTCTATGCCCGGCTGAAGCTCGCCGGGCTCGACGACGCACCGTGCCAGCTCGCCGTGTTCAGCGACCCCGAAACCGGGCAAGGCGGCGGGCTGGGCCGGATGACGATGCCTGAAACCGGCGCCTATTCGGCCGTGATGGCCGCGCACACGCTGTGGCTCGCGGCCCGCGCCGAGGGGATCGGTATGGGCTGGGTATCGATCCTCGATCCCGACGCGATCGGGGCAATCCTCGACATTCCGCCCGAATGGCGGCTGATCGGGTATTTCTGCCTCGGCTACCCCGAGCGGACCGGCGATACCCCAGAACTCGAACGCGCCGGCTGGGAACGCCGCCGCCCGGCGATCGTCATCCGCCGCTGAAGGCAAGCGGCCCGAACAGCCACACCGCCCAGCCGCCGGCGGCGAGGAACGGGCCGAACTGGAGCGCCGAATGACGGCTAATCTCCCTGCCGGCGAGGCGCATCGCGCCGGCCGTCAGGAGCGCCGCAACGGCGGCGGCGAGCAGCACGCTCGGCAGGCCGCTGAGGCCGACCCAGGCCCCGCACGCGGCAAAGAGCTTGGCATCGCCGAGCCCGAGTCCATCGCGCCCGCGCCAGTAGCGGTAGCAGGCGGCGACCCCCCACAAGAACAGAAAGCCGCAAACGACGCCGGCGCTGCGGTCGTGCCAGTCGCCGTGGCTGAACTCCCAGGTCACCGCCATGCCGGCGAAGATCAGCGGCAGGGTCAGCGCGTCGGGCAGGATCCAGCGGCGAAGATCGATCCAGCCCAAGGTCAAGAGCCAGCACCCGAAGGCCCAATCGATCCAGGCCATCACGCCGCGATCGACCGCGAGCGAGATCAGCGCGATCGCCAGCGAGGCGAGCTCGGCCCCCGGATAGAACCAGCCGAGCCAGGCCGCGCAATACCGGCAGCGGCCGCGTGCGGCCAGCCAGCTCGCCACCGGGACGAGGTCGCGCGCGGCGAGCGCGACCCCGCAATGCGGGCATTTCGAGCGGCCGCCGACGATCTGCCCGCCATCCGGCAGGCGCTGGATCACGACGCCGAGAAAGCTGCCGACGATCGGCGCGGCGACAAGCAGGGCTAGGGCGCTGTTCACTCGCCGGTGGGGCGATGCCCTATCCGAGCGCCTTTTCGAGGAGGTCGAGCGCCGCCTGAGTAAAGACGCGCATATTGTCGACCCGGTCGTCGGAGCCGGTTTCGACCGTCGTCGCGCGCTCCCCGTTCGGCCCGATCACGCCGATGCACGAATGCCCGGCGGCATGGCCGTAGCGGCTGCCGGTCGGTCCGGCGGTGCCGGTCTCGCCGACCGACCACGTCGTCCCCAGCCGCTCCTTGATCTTTCGGGCGAAGAGCAGCGCATAGGGTTCGGTCGATGGCGTGATGTCCTTGAGCGCGGCGAATTCCTCTTCGCTGACCCGGAGCAGCTCGGTGCGCGAGGTCCGCGTGTAGACCACGGCGCCGCCGATGAAATAGGCGGAGGCGCCCGGTATCGCCAGCAGCGCCGCCGAGATCAGCCCGGCGGTCGAGGATTCGCCGACCGAGACCGTCTCCTTGCGCGCCTTCAATTTCGCGGCGATCCGTTCCGCTTGCGGCAGCAACTCGTCTATCATCGGCCCCTCCAGTCCTATGCGGGCTGAACTTCACCGCTGCGCCGGGCGCTTGGCAAGAGGAGTCGCGTCGATGGGCTACGAAAGCATCCTCTGCGAGGAAGACGGGCCGATCGGCACGATCACGCTCAACCGCCCCGACGACGGCAATATGTTCACCCCGGTGACGTGCCCATGAGATGCGCGACCTCGTGCTGACCGGCGCCAGCGACCGGCTTTTACGGGGTCAGCGGGCTGTCGCGGATAACCCACGATCGGCTGCTGCGGCCCTATCTGGAGACCGACGAGTCGAACGAGCTTGGCGCCTCGTTTTCTGAAAGGCGCAATCGCGGCGCCGCGAGATACGATTTCGAACGTCTCCTACTGCGGGCGAGCGCATCGAGCTTGGTCTTCAGCACAGCCCCGACTCGCGCGGTGATGATGGCAGTATTCTCGGTATCCATGGCGGATATTCCTTGCCGTGAATCGGATGTAAACATCTGAGGCAACGCAGTCGACGGACGATGACCAACACCCTCCTCACCCTGCACGACCCCGCTGCGGCGCGGCGCTATTACGCCGAGGGGCTGTGGCGCGACGACACGCTCTATACGCTCTTGCAACGGCACGCGGCCGAGCGGCCCGACGCGTTCGCGCTGCGCGATGCCGGGAAGCGGCTGACCTGGCGCGAGTTGCTGGCAGCAGTCGACGCGGTCGCGGCCGATCTCGACGAGGCCGGGCTGAAGCGCGGCGAGCGGGTCGCGGTATGGCTGCCGAACCGGGTCGAGGCCGTGATCGTATTCCTCGCCTGCTCGCGTCAGGGCTATGTCTGCAACCCCTCGCTGCACCAGAACTATACGGTCGCGGAAATCGTCACGCTGCTCCCGCGCACCCGGGCGGCAGCGCTGTTCGCCCAGCCCGGCTACGGCGCCGACGCGAAGACCGCCGATATCTTTGCCGCCATCGGCGAGATCGACTTTCTGCGCAAGGTCTATTCGCTGGCCGACGGTTTCCCGGCCGCGCCCGGCAACCCGCCGCCGCCCGAGACCAACCCCGACCGGATCGTCTATCTCGCCTTCACCTCGGGGACCACGGGCACGCCGAAGGGAGTCATGCATTCGGCCAACACGCTGCTCGCCAATGCCCGCGCGATGGTCGAGGACTGGCGCCACGACAGCACGACCGTTCTGCTCTCGCTGAGCCCGCTGTCGCACCACATCGCGATCGTCGCGATCGCGCAGGCGATGAGCGGCGGGATGGAGCTGGTCGTCAATTCGCCGCCGCCGGGCATGACCCCGCTCGACTGGATCGTCGAGACCGGCGCGACCTATGTCATGGGCGTGCCGACGCACGCGATGGATATTCTCGCCGAGATGCGGGCACGCCGTCTGGACCGGCTCGGCCGGGTGACGACCTTTTACATGGCCGGCTCGGTGATCCCGCGCGAGGTCGCGCAGGCCTTTCTCGACCGCGGCGTCACCCCGCAAAACGTCTATGGCATGAGCGAAAACAGCTCGCACCAATATACGCTGCCGAGCGATAGCCCGGAGACGATCGTCGCCACTTGCGGCAAGGCCTGCGCCGCCTATGAGATCCGGCTGTGGGACCAGGAAAATCCGGACATCGAGGCGGCACCGGGCGAGGTCGGCGAAATCGGCGGGCGCGGCGCCTGTCTGATGCTCGGCTATTTCGACAACCAGCGCGCCACCGAGGAGAGCTTCAACCGCGGCGGCTGGTTCATGTCGGGCGATCTCGGCCGGTTCGACACCGACGGCAACCTCGAAATCGTCGGGCGCAAGAAGGACCTGATCATCCGCGGCGGCCACAACATCCACCCGGCGCGGATCGAGGAGCTGGCGATGCGCCACAAATCGGTCGCGCGCTGCGCCGCGTTTCCGGTCGCCGACGCACGGCTCGGCGAAAAGGTCTGCCTGTCGGTGATCTATCACGCGGGAGAGAGCGCGCTCGCCGCGGAGATGCTCGCGCATCTCCATGCCGAGGGGCTGTCGCGCTACGACATGCCCGAATATTTCATCGCGATGACCGCCTACCCACTGACCGCGAGCGGCAAAATCCTCAAGCGCGAGCTGGTCGACTGGGCGAAATCGGGCCGCATCGCCCCCGAGCCCGTGCGCTGGACCGGAGGGTGACCGGATGACCGTGCACCTCGCCCGCAGCGACGAATTCGCGCTGCTGACGCTCGACCGGCAGGACGCGCTGAACGCGCTGAATTTCGCAACCCTGCGTGAGCTCGACGCGACGCTCGACGAGGTCGAGGACGACGATGCGCGCGCGCTGCTGGTGACCGGCGCGGGCGACCGCGCTTTTTGCGCCGGCGCCGACATCAAGGAGCTGGTCGGCCGCAGCCTCGCGGCGCAGCGGCGCGATGCCGCAAACGGGCAGCGCATCGTCTCGCGCTTTGGCCGGCTCAGGATGCCGTCTTTCGCGCTGATCAACGGCTATGCCTTTGGCGGCGGTCTGGAGCTGGCGCTGGCGTGCAATTTCCGCATCGCGCTGAAGACGGCGCGGCTCGGCCTGCCGGAAATCAAGCTCGGCCTCATCCCCGGCTATGGCGGGACGCAGCGTCTGCCGCGGCTTATCGGCGAGGCGCGGGCGCTCGAAATCATCATGACCGGCCGCACGGTCGGCGCCGAGGAAGCGGAGCGCACCGGCCTCGTCAACCGCCTCGCCGAGGGTGATCTGATCGAAGCCGGCAAATCCTATGCCCGCGAGATGACCGGGTTTGGGCTGCCGGCGCTCGCCCTGGCTCGCGACGCCGTGTCGGGCGCGCTCGATCTGTCGCTCGAGGACGGGCTCAAAGTCGAGGCCGACATCAACACCCTCGCCTTCCAGACGAAGGACGCGTCGGAGGGCATGGAGGCCTTTATCGCCAAGCGCAAACCCGTGTTCCGGGATGAATAGCCAGGCACGATCCTTGCCGTTTCGGGCATCCCAGGGGCAACAAGGAAGGGTTGTCGCCTTCCCGGCGCCCTGTCCCTACCGGCGGATGCGGATCTTAAAGAGGAGCCGTATCCGCCCGAGGGACAGGAAGAGATGGATCCTCATCCGTCTCCTCCTGGAAGACCGCTGGGGCCGGTTCCCCCGCGGCACCAGCGATCCTACAGCAAGTTTGGCGGTCATACGGTGACCCCCCTCTTCGAGCGGCTCGACGCGGTCCCGCCTCTGTCGGCGGAGGAGCGGCAATTGCTGGAGAGCGTGCGGGCGCTGGCGCGCGACGAGATCGCCCCGCGCGCCGCCGAATACGATCGGTCTGGCGAGTTTCCCTGGAAGAATGTCGAGGCGATCAACGCGCTCGGCCTCAACGCGATGTTCGTGCCCGAGGCCTATGGCGGCGCCGGGCTCTCCTACGCGGCCTATCTCGCCTGCGTGCGCGAGATTTCGGCGGCCTGCGCCTCGACCGGGATAATCTGGGCGACCAACTTCCACGCGGCCAAGCCGCTGATCGATTTCGGCACCGAGGCGCAGAAGCAGCGGCTGCTGCCGCGCGTCGCCGAGGGCGGGCTCGGCGCGCTGGCGATCACCGAGCCCGAGTCCGGCTCGGACGCGACCGGGATGAAGACGCGCTTTACCCCCGACGGCGGCGATATTGTCGTTTCGGGGGGCAAGACCTTTATCACCAACGGCGATGTGGCCGATTTCTATCTCTTGTTCGGCAAGTGGAGCGAGCTCGGCGATGGGCGAAACGCGATCTCAGCCCTGGTCGTCGAGAAGGGCACGCCCGGTCTGACGGTGCTGCGCAAGGAAGACAAGCTCGGCCACCGCGCCTCGGCGACCTGCGCGCTCGGTTTCGACGGGGCGCGGGTACCGCGCGCCAATCTGCTCGGAGAGCCGGGTGGCGGGCTCGCGCTGTTGCTCGCGGCGCTCAACAAGTCGCGGCCGAGTATCGCCGCGCATGCGCTCGGCATTGCCCGCGCCGCGTTCGGGGACGCGGTCGCCTACATCAACGAGCGCCGGCAATCGGGCCGGCGCATCGTCGAGTTTCAAGGCATCCAATTCCTGCTCGCCGACCTCGCCACCGATCTGGCGATGTGCGAGGCCTGGCTGTGGCATGTCGCGAACCTGGTCGACCGCGGCGACAGCGATATCGGGGTCGAGGCCTCGATGCTTAAGCTGCGCGCGAGCGACCTGGCGATGCGGGCCGCGACCGAGGCCGTGCAACTTTACGGCGGATATGGGTATATCAAGGATTATCGCGTCGAGCGGCTGCTGCGCGACGCAAAGATCACCCAGATCTGGGAGGGTACCAACCAGATCCACCGGCAACTGATCGGGCGCAGCTTTGTCGAGAGGCGCCAAGGGGGAGACTGAAAATTATGTGGCGTTCCCTGAGCCTGACGCTCGTGTCGACGATCGCCCTTGGCGGCTGCTACAGCGACCATTTCAAGGACACCGAGATCCTCGTGTCGACCATGCCGCCGGGCGCCGCCTGCACGCTGACCCGGGGGAACGAGCAGGTCGCCGAGATCGCGCAGACGCCGGGGATCGCGGTCGTCAGCCGAAGCTCGGGCGATATCGACATCGCCTGCCGGCGCGCCGGCTATGCCGATGCGCGCGCCGTATCGCACGCGCTCGGCAACGCCGTAGAGGTCACGACGATCACCGAAGGACACGCCGGCTACGACTACGAAACGCCCGTCAACATCACCCTCGCCCCGGCGCCGCGCTGATCGTCGCCACCGAGGAGAGGACCACACGGCCGTCTCTTATGTCACCCCGTCAGGCGATAACGAGGTCGGGCACCATCTCCGTGTCCTTCGTCTCCGGACCGAGCGCGAGCGCGACAATGAAGTTGACGAGGCCGAGCATCGTGCCGATCAGCATCGGGATCGCGAACCCGATGTTCCACGACGGGTCCGTCGCGAAATAGGTAAGGATGGGCGGCACCAGCCCGCCCGCGATCGCGCCGACATGGTAGCTGAACGCGCTCGCGGTCGCGCGCACCTCGGTCGGATAGCGCTCGTTGAGGAAGGCCGGGATCTGCCCGTACATCCCGCCGCCGGCGAACAGCCCTTGCAGGATGAACCCCGCGACGATGATGAAGGTGTTATCGGTCAGCAGATAGATCGGCGTGATCACCAGCGACACGATCGCGGGGATGATCATCGCCCAGCGACGGCCGATCTTGTCGGACACGATCCCCCAACTCGAGCTCGCCAGAAACACGAACAGATTGGCCAGGATCAGCGGGGTCGCGATCAGCGCCGTCGACAGCCCGAGATCTTTTTGCAGATGGGTCGCGAACAGGGCGTTGATCGAATAGTAGGTGACGAACCCGGCGCATTGGAACCAGCAGGCGTTCAGGAGATTGCCGACGATGCCGCGGCGGAAGATCGCCGCGAGCGGCATCTTGACGTGGCGGTTCTCAACCCTTTGCAGGCGCTGGTTTTCGACCCAGACTTCCGGCTCCTTGACGAAGAAGCGGACATAGACGATCGCCAGCCCCGGGGCGATACCGATCCACAGCATACCGCGCCAGCCCCACGAGTCGAAAAGCAGCCAGTAGCAAGCGCTCGACAGCAGGAAGCCGAGACCCCACGAGCCCTGCAGCACGCCACTCATAAACCCGCGCGAGCGGGTCGGCCACTGCTCCATCGCCAAGGCGGCGCCGGCCGGCCACTCTGCCCCCATCCCGATCCCGAGCAAGGTGCGGAATAGGAGAAGAAACCAGAAGGTCGGCGAGAACCCGGCGATAAAATTGCACACCGAGAACCACGCGATGGAGATCATCAGCGGCTTTTTGCGGCCGAGCCGGTCGGCCATCCATCCCGCCGCCGTCGCGCCGACCAGGCGCATCCACAGCGTCAGCGTGAAGACGATCGCGACGTCGGTCAGCGGGACGTTGAACTCCTTGGCGATCGGCACCATGATCAGCAGGAACACGGTGAAGTCGAAGGCGTCGAGGACCCAGCCGAGCCAGGCGGCGACAAACGCGTACCACTGGTCTTTCGTGGGTTCTTTGTACCAAGGCACGGCCGCAGCGGAGGCGTCTATCGCCATCGGTCTCTCCCCGTTCGATTGTCCGGCGTTCTTTTTTTGGTCTGCCGGTAGGAGCGACTATAGCGGTGCGATTTGTCGCAGGCAAGGCAGGGTCGCGAATTCTGCAACCCTATAGGACGACGGCGTGGTCCCGTGCGAAAGCCTCAAGCCGGCCCCTCAACGAATGATCCGGGCGGTCGCCGATCTCGGCGAGGTAGCGGGCAAGCCCGCCGGCATCGAGGCTGCGCACCATCTCCTTGACCGGGCCGATCGCCGTCGTCGCCACCGACAGCGTGCGGAAACCAAGCGCGATCAGCACCATCGCCTCGATCGGGTTGCCGGCCATCTCGCCGCACATGCTGAGCGGCATCTCGGCGGCGCGACACGCCTCGATCAGGTGACGGAACAACGCGAGCATCGGCGCCGACAACAAATCGTATCGGTCGGCAAGCCGCGGGTTGCCGCGGTCGCAGGCATAGAGAAATTGGGCGAGATCGTTGGTGCCGATCGACAGGAAATCGATCCGCTCGAAAAGGGCCGGCAGCTGCCATAAGAGCGACGGCACTTCGAGCATGACGCCGACCTTGACCGCGCGCGGCAAGGCCCGCCCGTCCGCGCCGGCCCGGGCCAGCTCAGCGTCGAGCAGCTCGCGGGCGCGGATCAGCTCGGCGACCTCGGCGATCATCGGGAACTTGATGCGCAATTCGTGCCCGCCGGATGCGCGCACCAGCGCCCGCAGCTGCTGGCGCAACATGGCCGGCCGGTCGAGCCCGATGCGGATCGCCCGCCACCCCATCGCCGGGTTATCCTCCGCGGCGTGCGGCAGGTAGGGCAGCATCTTGTCGCCGCCGATATCGAGGGTGCGGAAGACGATCGGCCGCCCGTCGGCCTGCTCATAGGCGCGGCGGTAAAACTCGGTCTGGTCGGCGACATCGGGAAAGGCGTCGCGCGTCAGCAAGGGGATTTCGGTACGGAACAGGCCGACCCCCTCCGCGCCGGTCGCGGAAAGCTGCGCGACGTCGATCAGCAACCCCGCATTGAGCAAGAGCGACACCGCGACGCCGTCGCGCGTCACCGCCGGCGCATCGCGCAGCGTCGTATAGAACTCGCGGCGCTCCCGCCGCAGCGCGACGGTCGCCGCGACCGATTGCTGGATGTCCTCGCTGGGCCGGATCAGCACCCGCGCGTGGTCGCCGTCGACGACGACGATGTCGCCCGGCTCGATGCGGCCGGTGGCATCCTGGACGCGGCCGACGACAGGGATATCGAAAGCGCGGGCGACGATCGCGACATGCGCCGTCGGCGAACCCTCCTCCAGAACCAGCCCGACGATGCGCCGGTGCGCATAGTCGAGCAGTTCGGCCGGCCCCATCGCGTGGGCGACCAGGACGAACTCGCCCGGCAACTCCATCTCCGACGGACCGGGCGGCTGGCCCGAGAGGAACTGCTGCAGCCTGTTGGCCAGGTCCTCGAGGTCGAACAGCCGCTCGCGCAGGAGCGGGTCGGCGACCTGGGCCATACGGCCGCGGGTATCGTCGCTGACCTTCTCGACCGCGGCCTCGGCGGTGAGGCCGGTCTTGACCGCCTCGGTGATCCGCCCGAGCCAGCCGCGGTCGGCGGCGAACATGCGATAGGTCTCGATGATGTCGCGGTGCTCGCCGGCGCCGAGGCGATGGCTGGTCGCGACCAGCTCGTCGATGGCCGCCTGCATCGCCGCCATCGCCTGATGCAGGCGCGCAAGCTCGGCCTCGATATCCTCGGCGACGACGTGGCGGATCGCCAGCCGCGGCTCATGCAGAACGGCCGGCGCGACCGCCAGGCCCGGGTTGAGGCCGATGCCGTCGAGCCGCACCGGCAGCAGCGCGCCACCGCGGCCCCGGGAAATCTCCAGCGGGTTGACGAGTTCGCCGCTGGCGATCAGCTCGGCGACGACCATCGCAATCGTCTGCGCGACCTCGATCTCGTCTTCGGTGTAGTGGCGCAAGGTGCGGTTTTGCACGACCAGGACGCCGAGCACATGCCCGCCGCGCAGCACCGGCACGCCCATCAGCGAGTGGAAGATTTCTTCGCCGGTCTCGGGACGGTAGGCGAAATCGGGGTGGTGCTGGGCGTCGGCGAGGGCCAGAGGCCGCCCGGTCGCGGCAATGACCCCGACGAGACCCTCGCCGACATGGAGG
This sequence comes from Allostellaceae bacterium, assembly GCA_036273175.1. Lineage (GTDB taxonomy): Bacteria > Pseudomonadota > Alphaproteobacteria > ATCC43930 > CGMCC-115725 > DATARH01. The sequence goes on along the minus strand of DASUIE010000160.1, from coordinate 15,316 downwards.
CGCGTGCGATGCACCGCCTCAGGCCGGAGGCCGACCGTCGCAAAGAGTTCCAGCACCTCGCCGGCGCGCATCACATAGGCCGAGCAAACCTCGGCCACCATCTCGGCGGCGACGATGTTGACGATGCGGTCGAGCCGCTCCTGCGCGCCGCCCGGCCGGGCCATGATGTCGCGCAGCCGGCGCAGCAGGCGGCGGACCCCGGTCACATGCCCTTCAGCAGTCCCGGTAGCGCTTCCGCCTGAGAGGGGAGCGGCGCCTGCCGGTACGTCGTTCATTCGGCGGCGTCCCGGCCCTCCGGTGAGCCGCGATGCAGGCGCGCGTCGAGCCCGGCAAGCGCCTGGGCGATCAGCTCGTCCAGGATCTCCTGGGTGCTCTGCTCGCCGGTCACAAGCCCGACGCTCTGTCCGGCCATCAGCGAGCCGCCTTCGACGTCGCCGTCGATGACCGCGCGGCGGAGCGCCCCCGCCCAGAAATGCTCGATTTCGAGCTGCGCCTCCTTTTGGGTCAGCTCGCCGCGATTGAACCGATCGATCACTTCGCGCTGGATTTGGGTAAAGCGCTGCGTCGCCGGATTGACCAGCGCGCGCACCGGGATGACCGGGAATCGCGGATCGACCTGTACGGAGGCCACCGCATCGCGGGCGGCGGCGCGCAAAAACGCCTGCTTGAAATTAGCGTGGGCGACGGACTCATGGGCACAGACAAAGCGGGTGCCGAGCTGCACCCCGGCGGCGCCCATCTCAAGATAGGAGAGCATCGCCTCGCCGCGCCCGATCCCGCCGGCGACGAAGACAGGGACCTCGGGCAGGTTGGGCAGCACCTCCTGCGCCAGCACCGCGGTCGAGACCGGGCCGATATGCCCGCCGGCCTCGCTGCCTTCGATCACGATCGCCTCGGCGCCGCTGCGAACGAGGCGCTTGGCGATCACCAGCGCCGGGGCAAAGCACACCGTGCGGGCGCCGCCGTCGCGGATGCGGGCGATCGCCGCTGTCGGCGGAATCCCGCCGGCAAGCACGACATGCCCGATCTTGCGGGCGAGGCACACGTCGATCAGCTCGATGAGCTGCGGGTGCATCGTGATCAAATTGACGCCGAACGGGCGGCGGGTCAGCGCGGCGGTGGCGGCGATCTCGGCATCGAGCAGATCGGGCGACATCGACCCCGAGGCGATGACGCCAAACCCCCCGACATTCGAGATCGCGGCGACCAGGTTGCGCTCGGACACCCAGGTCATCGCGCCGCCCATCACCGCAAGCTCGGTGCCGAGAAAGGCGCGGCCGCGCGCCCAGAGTCGATCGAGGGCCGCGCGCGGGGTCATCCGACCTCGTCTAGCCCGTAGGCTGTATGCAGCGCCCGAAGCGCGAGCTCGGTGTATTCGGCCGCGATCAGCACGCTGACCTTGATCTCGGAGGTCGAGATCACCTGGATGTTGATGCCCCGGTCGGCGAGGGTCTGAAACATCTGCTTGGCGACGCCGACATGGCTGCGCATGCCGACCCCGATCACCGAGATCTTGACCACGTCGGAATCGGGGCGCAGCGCGGTAAAACCGATCGTCTCCCGCTGCTGTTCGAGCACCGCCATCGCGCGCGGCAGATCGGCCTTGGCAACGGTGAAGGTCAGGTCGGTGGTCTGACCATCCTCCGAGACGTTCTGGACGATCATGTCGACATTGATCGCGCTATCGGCGAGCGGGCCGAAGATCGCCGCCGCCACGCCGGGCCGGTCGGCGACATGCGCGACCGTGATCTTGGCCTCTTCCCGGCTATAGGCGATGCCGCTGACGACCCGCTGTTCCACGATCTCATCCTCATCGACGACGAGCGTTCCCGGAGTATCGGTGAAGCTCGACAGGACCTGCAGGCGGACGCGATGGTTCATCGCCATCTCAACCGAGCGCGTCTCGAGCACCCGGGCGCCTTGGGACGCCATCTCAAGCATCTCTTCGTAGGTGATTCTACCGAGCTTCCTGGCTTTCGCAACGATGCGCGGGTCCGTCGTGTAGACCCCGTCGACATCGGTGAAGATATCGCAGCGGTCGGCGTTCAAGGTCGCCGCCAGCGCCACCGCCGAGGTGTCCGACCCGCCGCGCCCGAGCGTCGTGATCCGGCCCTCGGGGCCGATGCCCTGGAAGCCCGCGACCACCGCGACCTGACCCTTCTTGCAGCGGCGGGCGATCTCCTTCGTGTCGATCGTCTCGATGCGCGCCTTGCCGTGGACGCCGTCGGTCTTGAGCGGCACCTGCCAACCCATCCACGAGCGGGCGTCGATGCCGGCATCCTGCAGCGCGAGCGCCATCAGCCCGGCGGTGACCTGCTCGCCCGAGGCGACGACGACATCGTATTCGCGCGCATCGTGCAGATTGCTCATCTGCCGCGTCCAATCGACGAGCTGGTTGGTCGTGCCCGCCATGGCCGAGACCACGACCACGACCTCGCTCCCGGAATCGACCTCGCGCTTGACCCGGCTGGCCGCGTTCCGGATCCGCTCGATATCGGAGACCGAGGTGCCCCCGAACTTCTGCACAATGCGTGCCATGCTGCTCTCGTAAAGCGCTCTATTCCCCAGCCGGATACCGTTCGCATACTCTATTGCGAGGCTGACGGCCACCTTAACCGAGAGGCATTGCATGGCCGGTACCGCCGATCGCGACGAGATCGCCCGCTTTGCCGCCCAGAGCGCCGGATGGTGGGACCCGATGGGCGAGTTCGGGCCGCTGCACCGGCTGAATCCGGTCCGGCTCGAATTCATCCGCACCGCGCTCGTCGCCCGTTTCGGCCGCGATCCGCATTCGTTGCGGCCGTTCGCGGGGCTGAGCCTTGTCGATATCGGCTGCGGCGGGGGACTGATCGCCGAGCCGATGGCGCGGCTCGGCTTTCGCGTCACCGGGATCGACGCCGCCGAGCCTGCGATCAGGGTGGCCCGCGAGCACAGCGCCGAGAGCGGCCTCGATATCGACTACCGTGTCGCCGCCGCCGAAGACCTCGCGGGAGAGACCTTCGACGCCGTCCTCGCGCTGGAGCTGATCGAGCACGTCGCCGACCGCGACGCGTTCTTCGCCGCCGCGAGCGCGCTGGTCGCGCCCGGCGGCGCCTTTGTCGGCGCCACGCTCAACCGCACGAAGCGCGCCTTTGCGCTAGCGGTCGTCGGCGCCGAATACGTGCTCGGCTGGCTGCCGCGCGGGACGCATGATTGGCGCCGCTTCGTCCGGCCGTCGGAATTCGTGCTCGGCTTGCGCCGCCACGGGCTCGCCGCGACGCGGATGGCCGGGATGCGTTACGCGCCCGGCGGCGATTGGGAGCTGTGCGAGGATTTGGCCGTCAACTATATGCTGATGGCCGAACGGCCCGGTTAGGCGTCGGTGGTGGGCACCCAAGGAATGCGGCCGACCTGTATGCCCTCGTCGTGGAGCTCGCGGGATTCCTCGGTGGTCGCCTCGCCGTAAATGCCGTGCGGGTCGACCTCGCCGTAATGGATGCGGCGCGCCTCTTCGGCGAAGCGCTCGCCGACATAGTCGCAGTTGGTCTCGACCTGGCGGCGCAACTCGACCAGCGCCGCGCGAAGCTGCGCCGGCGAGACCGGCGCCCGGCTTTCGCGGGTGCGGCCGATATTCGGCGCCATCAATCCCTTTTCGACCCCGGTGTCGCCGCAATGCGGGCAGGCGATCTCGCCGGCCTTCTGCTGCGCCTCGAACCCGTCGCCGCTGCGAAACCATCCTTCGAATTCGTGACCGGCTGCGCACCGCAACGCGAAACGGATCATCAAAGAGGCCTCCTCAAGCCCTTATCTATACACGGCAAGGGCTTTCGGCAACCATCCGCCGGTAATGCTAACAAAGCCTGAACTACCCCCTTCGGGGTGGGTTTCGCGCTTCGCCCCGCTAATTCGGAAGGGCGGGCTGGTGCTCGATCTGGCCGCCGGAAGGGGCCGGCACACCCGGCTGCTGCTCGCGGCCGGATACCAGGTACGGGCCGTGGACCGCGACGCGTCGAGGCTGGCGGGGCTCGGCTGCGAGGTGCTGGAGATCGATCTCGAGGGCGAGGCGGCATGGCCGCTCGGCGGCGGTTACGACGGGATCGTCGTGACCAATTATCTGTTCCGGCCGATCCTGCCGGATATCGTCGGTGCGCTGGCGCCGGGCGGGGTGCTGCTCTACGAGACGTTCGCGGTCGGCAACGAACGGTTCGGCCGGCCGCGCAACCCCGACTTTCTGCTGAAGCCGGGCGAGCTCCGCGAGGTCTGCCAGGGGCTCGACATCGCCGCGTTCGAGGAGGGCGAGGTCGCCGAGCCGCGCCCGGCCGTAATCCAGCGGATCGCCGCTATTCGGCCGCGAGCGGGCGGGGCGCCAGCTCGGGCGGGGTGAAGCTGCGGTCATGGGTCAGCGACGGCACCATGCCGCGCGCCTTGGCGATCTCGGCCGGGTCGATCTCGGCGGTGACGATGCCGATCCCCTCGTCGCCATCGGCCAACACCCGGCCCCACGGGTCGACGATCAGCGAATGCCCGTAGCTGCGCCGCCCCCCGGCATGCTCGCCCCAGGCGGCAGGCGCGAAGACGAAGCACGCATTCTCGATCGCACGCGCGCGCAGCAGCACGTGCCAGTGCGCCGTGCCGGTCGGCACCGTGAAGACCGACGGGACGCTGAGAAACTCGGCGCCGGCATGGGCGAGGCTGCGGTAGAGATGCGGGAAGCGGACGTCGTAGCACACGGTCATGCCGAGCTTGCCCCACGGCGTCTCAGCGACGACCGTGCCGCCGCCCGGCCGATAGGCGTTGCTTTCGCGGTAGCTCTCGCCGCCCGGCAGGTCGATGTCGAACATGTGAATCTTGTCGTAGCGGGCGACGATCGCGCCCGCCGCGTCGATCAGGAACGAGCGGTTGGCGAGCCGCTCCTCGCCGCTTTCGCCCGGATCGATGACCATCGAGCCGACCAGAATCCAGGCGCCGGTCCCGCGCGCCAGATCGCGCATGCCGGCGAGGAAAAGGTCGTCTGCCTCGCGCCGGGCCTTGTCGCGCCGGCGCTTGCCGCTCTCGATGAAGTTGCTGACCTCGGGCGTCGCGATAAAGCCGGCGCCGGCGTCGCGGGCCTGGCGGACGAGGCCGGTGACGGTTTTCAGGTTCGCCTCGGGATCGGGGCCGGCGGTGAACTGGATGCAGGCGGCGGTAAACGGTTCGGTCATGGCGCGATCCCGAGCTTGGGGTCGAGACCGCCGGCCCGGTCGAGCGCAACCATGTCGTCGCAGCCGCCGATATGCTCCCCGTCGATGAAGATTTGCGGAACGGTGCGGCGGCCGTGCGCCCGGCGGATCATCTCGTCGCGGCGGTTCGGCTCCTCGTCCAGGTCGATATTGGTGTAGGCGACGCCCTTGCGCTCCAAAAGGGCGCGGGCGCGAGCGCAAAACGGGCACCACATCGTCGTGTAGAGTTCGACCTGGGCCATTGCCGTCGCGCGCTCCGTCTATCGCATCCGCCGGGAAGACATATTGGCTCAACCCCCGGTGCGCAAGGCCCGCGCCAGGGTCAGGACGCCGACATGAGCGGCGCCGGCGGCGCGCAGGATGCGGGCGCATTCCTCGACCGTCGCGCCGGTGGTCAGCACGTCATCGACGAGGACGACTCGCTTGCCGGCCACGTCGCAGCCCCGCCGCAACGCAAAGGCGCCACGCACGTTGCGGGCCCGCGCCAGGGGGCCGAGGCGGCCCTGGGACGGGGTGCGGCGGCGGCGCAGCAGCCAGTCGGGCGCGACCGGCGGACCGCCGGCGGATCGGATCGCGCGGGCCAGCAGGGCGGCCTGGTTGTAGCGGCGGGTGAACAGGCGGGTCCAATGCAGCGGCACCGGCACGACCAGATCGGCGCCGTCCAGCAGCTCGGCGCCGGCCCGGCGCATCCATCGGCCGAACGCGGCGGCGAGATGAGTCTGGTCGCCATGCTTGAGCATCAGCACGAGGCGCCGGCTGTTCTTGTCGTAGCGCATGACCGCCCGCGCCCGGTCGTAACGCGGCTTGTCGCGGGCGCAGGCCGGGCAGACCGCCGCCTCGCCGATTGGGTAGGGGAATGGCAAACCGCAACATGCGCACCACGGCGGCGCGAAGAAGCTGATGCCGGCCCAGCACAAGCCGCACAGCGCATCGGGCTCATGGACGATGTCGCCGCAAGCCAGGCAGCGCGGCGGCAGGACCCCGTCAACGACCGCGCTGCCGAACCGCCGCAGAGGGCCGGAGATGTAGGCGGCGAAAGCCATTGCGGTATCATAGCCGGCGGGAGCGGCACCTGTTCCACCTGTTTTATCAAGGCCGGAGCCATGAGCGACCCCTCGCCCGCATTGCTGTTCGACCGCCGCGCCTGGCGCCTCCACCGCGCCCGCGCCGAGCGGCAGGGCCGCGTCGATTTCCTGCGCGAGGAGGTCGGCGCGCGGCTGACCGACCGGCTCGACCTGGTCGAACGGGTGTTTCCGGCGGCGCTTGCGCTGGGCGGGGTAAAGCTGGCCGGCCGAGCGAGCACCGAGTGGATCGTGGGGGAGGAGATCGTCTCCGATCCCGAGCTGGTGCCATTCCGCGAAGCGAGCTTCGACCTTGTCGCCAGCAATCTTCTGCTGCACTGGGCCGGAGACCTGCCCGGCGCGCTGGTGCAGCTTTGCCGGATACTGCGGCCGGGCGGGCTGCTGCTGGCCGCGATGCTCGGCGGTCAGACGCTGGTCGAGCTGCGCACGGCGCTGTTCGAGGCGGAGCTGGCCGAGGAAGGCGGTGTCAGCCCGCGCGTCTCGCCGACCGTCGAGCTGAGCGACGCCGCCGCACTGTTGCAGCGGGCCGGGTTTGCGAAGCCGGTCGCCGATAGCGAGACGATCACGGTCAGCTATCCCGACCTGCCGGCGCTGATGCGCGACCTGCGCGGGATGGGCGAAACCAACGCCCTCGCGGCACGGCGGCGCGGCTTTCTCCGCCGGGCGACGCTGGCGCGGGCCGCCGCGATTTATGCCGAGCGCTTCGCCGGTGCGGATGGGCGGATTCCGGCGACCTTCGAGGTGCTGTTCCTGACCGGCTGGGCGCCCCGCCCGGACGACGCGAAGCCGCGCTCGGGGCCGCGCCGGGAGATCCCTCAGCAGCGCGTGACGTGAGCGGCGACGGCGCGCCAGGCGCCGCCCTGCCGCGCCCAGATGTCGGTGTAGCGGCCGGCGCCTTCGCGGCCGTCGGGCAGCGTGTAGGTCGTGCGGGCGTGGATGATCGCGACATCGCCCAGGAGGCGGATTTTCACGTCGCGGGCAGCGAGGTTGCGGATCGCGACCGGCCGCGCGGTCTGGTCGAGAAAGCCCTTGCGGTCGACCATCGAGCCGTCCGGGTTCGAGCAGTAGAACTCCTCGGCGAGGATTTCGTCGAAGCGGCGCACATCGGAGCCCTGCACCGAATCGATGTAGTCGCGGTTGAGCGCCTCCAGGGTTTCGAGATCGGACATCGCCATCTCCTCACAGCAGATCGCGCAGCATTGCCACCAGCGGCTTGTCGGCGGGCGGCATCGGGTAGTCGCCGAGCTGGGCCGGGCTCACCCATTTGAGGCGCTGGCCCTCGCGCGCCGTGACGATGCCGCGCCACTTGCGGCAGACATATAGCGGCATCAGCAGATGAAATGCTTCGTACGAATGCGAAGCGAATGTGTATGGCGCGAGGCAGCTCGCCTCGACATCGATGCCCAATTCCTCGTCGAGCTCGCGGATCAGCGCCGCCTCGGGCGTCTCCCCGGGCTGCACCTTGCCGCCGGGAAACTCCCAGGTGCCGGCGAGATGCTTCCCGGGCGGACGCTCGGCCAGGAGCACGCGGCCGTCGGCGTCGATCAGCGCGACTGCGGCGACGAGGGTGATCGGCTTACCGGAAGCGGTCATCGGTCCGTCATTGCGAGGCGGCGCAGCCGCCGCGGCAATCTCGCGCCGAGCAGCGAGCTTCGCCCGAGATTGCTTCGCCGCGCTCGCAATGACGACTCTTTACTAGCTTCGGTAGGCGCCATTGATCTCCAGATACATATAGGTCAGGTCGCAGGTCCACACCCGCGCCTTGCCGCGGCCGATGCCGATATCGACGCCGATGCGCACGTCGCGCCCGTCCATGTGCTTTTTGACCGGGGTCTCGTCGTAGCCGGCGACGGCGACGCCGTCCTTGGCGACCGGCAGCCCGCCGATCGCGATCGACAGGCGGTCGCGGTCGGCCTTCTCGCCGGCCTTGCCGACCGCCATGACGATGCGGCCCCAATTCGGGTCCCCGGCCGCGACCATCGTCTTGAACAGCGGCGAGTTGGCGATCGACAGGCCGATCCGCCGTGCCGCCCGCGCGCTCGCGGCGCCCGTCACGTCGATCGTGATCAGCTTTTGCGCGCCCTCGCCGTCCTTGGCGATCTGGGTGGCGAGATCGGTCGTGACCTGGCGCAGCGCGCGGCGGAACGAGGCGAGGCGGCGGTCGGCATGGCTGGAGACCGCGCCGTGCTTGGCCTGCTGCGTGGCGCAGAGCAGGACCGTGTCGCTGGTCGAGGTGTCGCTGTCGACCGTGATCGAGTTGAACGAGGTCGTCACCGCCGCGCTCAGCATCGGCTGCAGCACCGAGGCCGGGAGCGCCGCGTCGGTGAAGATATAGCAGAGCATCGTCGCCATATCGGGCGCGATCATTCCCGACCCCTTGGCGAAGCCGCTGAGCTGGACCTGCACGCCGTCGATCGTCGCGGTCGCGGTCGACCCCTTGGGATAGGTGTCGGTGGTCATGATCGCGCGGGCGGCGTTTTCCCAATTCGCGTTGGAAAGCTGCTTGGCGGCCTCGGGCAGGGAAGCGGGAATGCGATCGGGCGGCACCTGCTCGCCGATGACGCCGGTCGAGGAGACGAACACTTCCCGCGGTGAGCAGCCGAGACACTTGGCCGCGGCGGAAGCGGTCGCCTCGACGATGGCGCGGCCGGCGCGCCCGGTGAAGACATTGGCGTTGCCGGAATTGACGACGATGCCGCGGATTTTGCCGCCCGGCAGGATTTCGCGGTCCCACACCACCGGCACCCCGGCGGTCAGCGAGCGGGTAAAGGTGCCGGCGACCGTGCTGCCCGCCGGCAGCTCGGCCAGCATCAAATCCGTTCGGCCCTTGTAGCGCACTCCGCACTCGATCGCGGCGAGGCGGACGCCGGCGATCTGGGCGAGCTGCGGAAAATGTTGGGGCGCGAGCGGAGAGATTGCGGACATCGGTTGTTTCTCTACTTGATTCGCATCAGCCGGCGGTGATGTCGCATATCGGCGGCGGCTGGACAAGAAGCCTCCCGCGGCCTATCTGTCGAGGGTCGCCGTGCTCGCGCTATACTCATCCATCCGCATGTCGAGGACCCCATGTTCGGCGCCTTAGCCCGGCGGCTGTTCGGCTCCGCCAACGATCGCTACATCAAGAGCCTCGAATACCTGGTCGAGCAGATCAACGAGCTCGAGCCCGAGCTCGAAGCCCTGTCGAACGAGGCGCTGGCCGCCCGCACCGCCGCGTTCCGCAAGCAGCTCGACGAGGGGGTCGAGCTCGACGACCTCTTGGTCGAGGCGTTTGCGACGGTGCGCGAGGCGGCGAAGCGGACGCTCGGACAACGCCATTTCGATGTGCAGCTGATGGGCGGCATCGTGCTCCATCGCGGCATGATCGCCGAGATGAAGACCGGCGAAGGCAAGACGCTGGTCGCGACGCTTCCGGTGTACCTCAACGCGCTGGCCGGCAACGGCGTCCACGTCGTCACGGTCAACGACTACCTGGCCAAGCGCGACTCGGAATGGATGGGGCAGATCTACCGCCTCCTCGGGATGAGCGTCGGCTGCATCGTCCACGAGCTCGACGACCACGAGCGCCAGGAAGCCTATCGCTGCGACGTGACCTATGGCACCAACAACGAGTTCGGCTTCGACTATCTGCGCGACAACATGAAGTTCCGGCTGGAGGACATGGTCCACCGGCCGTTCAGCTATGCGATCGTCGACGAGGTCGACTCGATCCTGATCGACGAGGCGCGCACGCCGCTGATCATCTCCGGCCCGGCCGAGGATTCGTCGGAGCTCTACATCAAGACCGACGTGCTGATCCCGATGCTCGCCGAGGAGGATTACGAGAAGGACGAAAAGCAGCGCACCGTCGCCCTGACCGAGACGGGCGTCGAAAGAATGGAGGAGCTGTTCCGCGAGAGCGGGATGCTTCAGGAAGGCACGCTCTACGACATCCACAACGTCTCGCTGGTGCATCACGCCAACCAGGCGCTGCGCGCGCACAAGCTGTTCGCCCGCGACACCGAATACATCGTCAAGGACGACAAGATAGTCATCATTGACGAGTTCACCGGCCGCATGATGGAAGGCCGGCGCTATTCGGAAGGGCTGCACCAGGCGCTGGAGGCCAAGGAGCACGTGACGGTTCAGAACGAGAACCAGACGCTCGCCTCGATCACCTTCCAGAACTATTTCCGCATGTACCCGAAGTTGGCGGGGATGACCGGCACGGCGATGACCGAGTCGGAGGAATTCGGCGACATCTACAAGCTCGACGTGATCGAGGTGCCGACCAACGAGGCGGTGATCCGCGCCGACGCCGACGACGAGGTCTATCGCACGACGCGCGAGAAGTTCGACGCGATCTCGGCCGAGGTGCTGGAGTGTAGGAAGCGGCAGCAGCCGGTGCTGGTCGGCACGGTCAGCATCGAAAAATCCGAGGCGCTGGCGGAGGTCTTCAAGAAAAACAAGATCCCGCACAACGTGCTCAACGCGCGGTACCACGAGCAGGAGGCGCTGATCATCGCCCAGGCCGGCGTGCCGGGCACGGTGACGATCGCGACCAACATGGCCGGCCGCGGCACCGACATTCAGCTCGGCGGCAATCTCGACATGCGGCTCAAGGTCGAGCTGGACGGGATCGAGGACGAGGCCGAGCGCGAGGCCCGCGCCGCCGCGATCCGCAACGAGATCGAGGCCAACCGCGAGATCGTGCGCCAGGCCGGCGGGCTTTACGTGATCGGCAGCGAGCGGCATGAGAGCCGCCGCATCGACAACCAGCTGCGCGGCCGTTCGGGCCGGCAGGGCGATCCCGGCGCCTCGAAGTTCTTCGTCTCGCTCGAAGACGATTTGATGCGCATTTTCGGGTCGGAACGGATGGATTCGGTGCTGTCGCGGCTCGGCCTCAAGGAAGGCGAGGCGATCATCCATCCCTGGGTCAACAAGGCGCTCGCCAAGGCCCAGCAAAAGGTCGAGGCGCGCAACTACGACATCCGCAAGCAGCTCCTCAAATACGACGACGTGATGAACGACCAGCGCAAGGTCGTCTACGAGCAGCGCAAGGAGATCATGAGCGCGCGCGACGTCGCCGCGATGATCGAGGACATGCGCAACGAGACGATCGAGGCGATCGTCGGCCGCGCGATCCCCGACAGGTCGCTGCCCGAGCAGTGGAACGTCGAGGCGCTGCACGCCGAGGGCCTGCGCCTGTTCGGGATCGACCTGCCGGTCGCCGAATGGGCCAAGGAAGAAGGGCTCCAGCCCGAGGACATCGAAGAGCGGGTGGTCGCCGCCGCCGACCGCAAGATGGCCGAGAAGGCCGCGAATTACGGCCCCGAGCTGATGCGGATGGCGGAGAAGAGCCTTTTACTCCAGCTGCTCGACCACACCTGGAAGGACCACCTCCTGTCGCTCGACCATCTGCGGCAGGGGATCAATCTGCGCGCCTATGCCCAGCGCGACCCGCTCAACGAATACAAGCGCGAGGCGTTCGAGCTGTTCGAGGGGATGCTGGTCGAGCTGCGCGAGCAGGTGACATCGGTGCTGAGCCATGTCGAGCTGCGCATGGAGCCGCCGCCGGAGCCGGAGCCGCCGCCCTTTATCGAGGGCATGCCGCGCGAACCGGAGGAGGCGATGGCGTTGGCCGGCCCCGAACCGGCGGCGCCCACATCGGCGCGTGCCGGCCGGCGCGGCGACGGCGCGAGCCCGCGGCGCCAGTCAAGCTCAAGCCCGACCGCGGAACCGCGCGCGCCCTGGGCGGGCACCGGCCGCAACGCCCCCTGCCCCTGCGGATCGGGCAGGAAATTCAAGCACTGCCACGGCAAGATCTGACACAGCGGCTGGGCCGGGTACCGCCCTCGACAACCGCGCACCGCTTTGTTATAGACCGCCGCCTGCGCCCGCGGGCGCCTGGTGGGGTGCATAGCTCAGTTGGTAGAGCAGCTGACTCTTAATCAGCGGGTCCAAGGTTCGAGTCCTTGTGCACCCACCATCACTTATAAGCCTATAGAAAATCGTTAATGACCGGCAAACCGGGTACCGGGCTTCCTTGCGTCTGGGACCATCAACTCCCGCAGAATGCGGCTTCCGCGGGGTCGGTCAACGGTCGCTCCCCGCCGAAACGATTCGACGGAAGCGTCGATGCTATTTCCGCTTACAGGCGAATTGACGCTGTATGATCGCAAGAGACTTACCCCTTTGGTGTACTACTTACACAAAATTAAAACTCAATACTCTATGCCCCTGACCAGCCTTTAACACGCAAACGTTGCAAATCCGGCTGATATTTTGACGTGACGGCGGAATAGCTCTCGCCCACGCTGAGAAATACTAGGAATATCTTTGAGATATGCCAGGCAAAACGGAAACCAGCGAGCTGAAATCACTTACGTCACTACGGGGCCTGGCGGCAATGGCAGTCGTACTGCAGCATTTTTCTGCGACAGCTCAGGACTATTGCAGGGTCACCATCCCTTCGCTGGTGCCGCATGGGTATGTAGCAGTAGACTTCTTCTTCGTGCTTAGCGGCTTCATCATGGCCTATACCTATCTAGCGAGCTTTCAGCAGCACGGGCTTCGCGCTTACGGTCCGTTCCTCGTCAAGCGTATTGCACGAATCGCACCGCTGAACGTCGTCGTGCTGATCATTATCGCGCTATCAGGCGAGCTTTGCGCGCTGGCGCTAGGGCGCAATATCTTTGTCGCGAACAATTACTCAGCCTACGATTTCGTTGCAAACCTGCTGATGCTGCAAGGGATCGGCATTGGCACCAACCTTAACGGGCCGTCCTGGTCCATCAGCGTCGAGTTCGCGGCATACTTTCTGTTCCCCGTCTTCGTTGCCGCCGTGTTTGGAGCGCGCACGCTTGCCTGGGTTGTGGTCGTGCTGGCGACTGCCGGTGTATGTGGGATCGCGCTGGCGCATCCCCACCTTGCTGTGCGGGTGGAGGGGCCGCCAGGCTCGCTAGTGCGCTGTTTCACCGAGTTCACCCTGGGCATAGCAGCCTATCGGCTGTTCCAGTCGCATTCAGCTGCCGCTTTTTTTGGGCGGGACGGGGTCACGATTGGCCTGTCACTGGCCGCTGCCGCTGCACTGGCGGCGCGCTATGACCTGCCGGCCGTCCTGCTGTTCCCATTTATCGTCGTCGCCTACGCTGTGAACGACGGCCTCGCCGCACGCATTATGCAGATGCGACTGTTTTACTTTCTAGGCGTCATCTCCTTTTCGCTCTATCTGCTGCACGATCCATTCCGGCCGCTTGAGCTGAGCCTGTTGCAGGCGCTCACACCGGAGCCGGTCGGCCCGGTGGTGGCGCTGACCTTTGCCTTCGCCGGCGCTTGCAGTGTGGTCCCCTTCGCGTGGCTCGCCTATTTCACGGTCGAGCGGCCGGGACGGACGTTTGTGCGGACGATGTTCTCCGGCAGGACGGCAAACCCTTTGCAGCCGCAACTAGATGCTCGTCCCTAGTACATCGAAACTAGACCAACGCTTGGCGTAGGCGTTTGTCGGATACGACCCGGCCCTCCTTCAGGACCAGCTGCAGGCGGCGGACATTGGCGATGTCGTCGAGCGGGTTCGCGCCGACCACGATCAGGTCGGCGAGCTTTCCCACCTCCACCGTGCCGAGCTCGGCGCCGACGCCGCATATCGCGGCGCCGTTGCGCGTGGCCGCGACCAGCGTTTGCCAAGGCGTCGCGCCGTCGCGCACCCACAGCCCCATCTCGAGCAGGGCCGCGTCTTTGAGCGGCCGGATATCCGAGCCCAGCGCCATTCGCACCCCGGCGTCGAGCGCTTTGCGAAACCAGGCGGCGTGCACGTCCGACGCCGCCTCGGCGCGGCAGCACAGCGCGTAGGAAAGCCCGCGCTGCGCAACCCAGTCGGCCTCGAACGAGTTGGTGGCCTGGCTCTCGGTGAGATGGCTGATGGCGAGGGTCGGCACGTACCAGGTATCGTGCTCACGCAGCAGCGCGATGCACTCGTCATCCATGATGTAGCCGTGCTCGACGCTGTGGGCGCCGAGCCGGACCGCGTTTTTCACCGCCTCCGGGTTGGTGGCGTGCGCCATCACCTTGAAGCCGCGCTTGCGGCAGATCTCGAAGGCGGCGCGCAGCTCCTCGTCGAGCAGGAACGAATGGGTGTGGAGGTCCCAGGCCGGCCCCATGATCCCGCCCGAAAGGTTGAGCTTGATGTGGTCGACGCCGTTTTTGATCTGCTCGCGGATGGCTTTGACCCAGCCATAGGGACCGTCGACCTCGAGCGCGTGCCCGGAGGTCAGGAAATGCCCGCCCGTGGTGGTGAGGAAATGACCGCTGGCGAAGAGCCGAGGGCCGAGGTGTTGCCCGGACTCGAAGGCCCGCTTCCAGGCGACGTCCATGAAGTGGTGGGCCCCGGCGCAGCGCATCCCGGTAATGCCCGATTCGGTCAGCGCGGCGCTAAGCCGGTGGCCGAACAGGGTCACCTGATCGGCGAGCGGCATCTCGTGCGGCAAGATGTAGTCGGGATGGATATGCACGTCCCATAGGCCGGGCATCAGGTACCCGCCCTTGAGATCGATTGTCCGCGCGTCGCCGACGCTGCCCGCCTCGCCGCTCGCCATGATGGCGCGGATGCGCCCATCCTCGATCAGCACGGCGGTATCCGGCCGCACCTTGGGCTCGACACAGTCGATCAGCTGCGCGTGAGAGAGAATTGTCTTCATGACGGCCTGCCTTGGTCTCGCATCGGCAGCATGCCATGGGCCGGCTTGACGGGCGACCGCGGAACGGCATGCTGGCCGGCAACGGCGAAAGGACCCGACCGATGGCGGTGATAGACGTCCAGGTGCATGCCTACGAGCGGAACCATCCCGGCCGCCCGTGGGTCGGACATTTGCACGGTCCGCAATCGGCGAATGGCGAAGAGATGGTGGACGCCATGGACGCGGTCGGCGTCGATGGCGCGATCATCGTCTCCACCTTCAACCTCTACCGCTACGACCCGAGCTACGCGCTCGAAGTCTACGCCAAATACCCGGAGCGGTTTCGGGTCGTGAAGCCCATCGACCCGGCCAATCCCGCCGTGGA
>DASUIE010000159.1:0-7857 GCA_036273175.1 Allostellaceae bacterium | reverse complement strand
CCGGTCGGCGGGCGCGCCGCGGCCGGACATCCGCTCGGCCGCAAGCTTTTGCGCGGCGAGGCGATCCGCATCTTTACCGGCGCGCCGATGCCCGACGGCGCCGATACTGTGATGATGCAGGAGGACTGCATCGTCGAAGGCGAGACCGTGCGGCTCAAGCCGGGCCTCAAGCTCGGCGCCAACCGCCGTTTCGCCGGCGAGGACGTCCCCAAGGGCGCGGTCGCGCTCGCCGCCGGCCGCCGGCTCCGCCCGGCCGATCTCGGCCTCGCCGCCGCGCTCGGCCAGCGCGAGCTTTCGGTTTATCGGCCGCTCAGGGTCGCGGTGCTATCGACCGGAGACGAGGTGCATGACCCCGGCACGCCGTTGCCGCCGGGCGCGATCTATGACGCCAATCGGGTCATGCTGACGGCGCTGTTGACGCGGCTCGGCTGCGCGGTCAGCGATCTCGGCATCAAGCCCGACCGCGAGGCGGCGCTCGCCGACACCCTCGCCGCGGCGAGCCGGTCCCACGATCTGATCGTCACCTCGGGCGGCGTCTCGACCGGCGAGGAAGACCATGTTCGCGCCGCCATCGAGCGGCTCGGACAGCTGCATTTCTGGCGGCTGGCGATCAAGCCGGGGCGTCCGGTCGCGCTCGGCCAGATCGGCGGCGTGCCGCTGGTCGGCCTGCCCGGCAACCCGGTCGCCGCCGCGCTGACCTTCGCGATCGTCGCCCGGCCGCTGATCTTGCGTCTCGCCGGGGCGGTCGAGCCGCCGCCCCAGACCTTTCCGGTGCGCGCCGCTTTCGCCTACAGGAAGCGCGCCGGCCGCCGGGAATACGTGCGCGCGACACTGGCCCGCGACGCCGAGGGGCTCGTCGCGCGGAAATTTCCGAAAGATGGAGCCGGCATCCTTTCCTCGGTCGTCAATTCCGACGGCTTTGCGATCATCGCGGAGCCGGTCACCCAGCTTGCCCCCGGAACGACGGTCGAATTCCTGCCGTTCTCCGAGATCATCGAATGAAGCTGTTGTATTTCGCCTGGCTGCGCGCCCGCATCGGACAAGGCGAGGAAGAGTTCGCTCTTCCCGCCGGGGTCTGCGATGTGGCCGGGCTGCTCCAGTATTTGCAGGCGCGCGGCGGGCGCTATGCCGAGGCCCTCGCCGATCTGTCGGTCGTCAAGGTCGCGGTAAACCAGGATTACGTCGGGCGCGATCACCCGGTACGCGACCGCGACGAGGTCGCGATCTTCCCACCGGTCACCGGAGGCTGAGGCGATGATCCGCGTCCAGCGCGAAGATTTCGATATCGGCGTCGAGCTCGACCGCCTCGCCGCCGGCAACCATCGCATCGGTGGCGTCGCGAGCTTTGTCGGGCTCGTGCGCGACAGGGGCGACGTCTCCGCGATGACCCTCGAGCACTACCCCGGGATGACCGAAAAGAAGCTTGTCGAGATCGAGGCCGAGGCCAACCGGCGCTGGCCGCTAGACGCCTCGCTGATCGTTCATCGTTACGGGCGGCTCGAACCCGGCGACCGGATCGTCCTGGTCGCCACCGCCTCGCCGCATCGCGAGGCAGCGCTCGCGGCCTGCCACTTCCTGATCGACTGGCTCAAGACCGACGCCCCGTTCTGGAAGAGCGAGGAGACGCCGCAAGGCGAGCGCTGGGTCGAAAAGCGCGCCGAGGACGACGAGGCGCGCGAGGGGTGGCGCTAGCCCCTACTCCGCCGCGGCAGCCTTGACGTGCTTGCCGGTGACCACGTCGTACTCGTCGATCATCAGCTGGCAGATCGCCCCCGGGGTGAAGCGGTAATGGCCGATCGCCCCGTCGATCTCGCCGACCGGCGTGATCTCGGCCGCGGAACCGGTCAGGAACACCTCCTGCGCCTTGGCGAGCTCGTTCGGCATGATCGCGCGCTCGACCACGGTGAGGCCGCGCTTTTTGGCGAGCCCGATCACGGTCTGCCGGGTAATGCCGTTGAGGAAGCAATCCGGCGTCGGGGTGTGGAGCTCGCCGTTGATTACCAGGAAAAGATTGGCGCCGGTCCCTTCGGCGAGCTGCCCGCGCCAGTCGAGCATCAGCGCGTCGTCGTAGCCGGCCGCGTTCGCCTCGTGCTTCGCCAGCGTGCAGATCATGTAGAGACCCGAGGCCTTGGAATGGACAGGCGCGGAACTCGGCGGCGGGCGCGTCCATTTCGACTGCACCATGCGGATGCCTCTGGCCCGCGCCTCGGGCGAGAAATAGGACGGCCAGCTCCAGGTCGCGATAACGACGTGAATCTTAGAGAGCTCGGCCGACACGCCCATCTGCTCCGCGCCGCGCCAGGCGATCGGCCGGACATAGCCGTCGACGGTCTTGTTGGCGGCGATCAGCTCCCGGGTCGCCCGGGCCAGGTCGTCCATCCCGTACGGAAGCTCGAAGCCGAGTATCTTGCCCGAGTTGATCAGCCGCGCGTTATGGTCGTCGAGGTGGAAGGGCTTGCCGTTGTAGACGCGCTCGCCTTCGAACACACAACTCGCATAATGGAGGCCGTGGGTGAGCACGTGCAGTTTCGCATCGCGCCACGGGACAAGGCGGCCATCGTACCAGATAAAGCCGTCGCGGTCGTCGAAGGGAGGGGAGGCATCAGCCATGGACATTTCCTCGCGCCGGAATTCGCCGAAACTTTATAATCGAGAACGCCTCCGGACTGTATCGAAGCTTCAAAAATAAGTCAACATGACTGACATAAAATTTCAACCCGCCGCCGAACTGGCCGATATCGAATCGGTCCGGCAAGGGATCGAATTGCTGTTTTTCGCCTATCGCGACTTTACCGCCGAACCCGACCGCATCCTCGACGAGTACGGGTTTGGCCGGGCCCATCACCGCGTCGTCCATTTCGTCGGCCGGCACCCGCAAATGACCGTCGGCGAGCTGCTTC
Source organism: Allostellaceae bacterium (assembly GCA_036273175.1). Classification (GTDB taxonomy): domain Bacteria; phylum Pseudomonadota; class Alphaproteobacteria; order ATCC43930; family CGMCC-115725; genus DATARH01. The sequence goes on along the minus strand of DASUIE010000159.1, from coordinate 4,957 downwards.
TGATCCTGCGTATCACCAAGCAAAGCCTCAATCGCGTGCTCGGCCAGCTCGTGCGCCAGGGCTTCATCGTCCAGCATCGCGGCTCGCAGGATCGCCGCCAGCGCCTTCTCGAACTGACCGAAAAAGGCCGCGAGCTCGAAGGCCGCCTCAGCGGGGTGCAGCGCGACCGTGTCGCCGCCGCCTTCCGCAAGGCCGGCGGTCCCGCCGTCGAGGGCTTCCGCAAGGTGCTGCTCGGGATCATCGCCAGCGAGGACGATCGCCGGAGGTTCGGGCGGCGATGAGCGAGGGCGAGCCGCATCTCCTCGTCGTCGACGACGATCCGCGGCTGTTGGAGCTGCTGCGGCGGTATTTGTCGGATAACGGCTTCCGCGTGACGACCGCCGCCGACGCCCGGGAGGCCCGCGCCAACCTCGCGAGCTTTGCCTTCGACCTTGTCGTCCTCGACGTGATGATGCCCGGGGAGAGCGGGCTCGACCTGACCCGCGCGCTTCACCGCGAACGCGAGGTGCCGGTGCTGCTGCTCACCGCGCGGGCGGAGCCGGAAGACCGTATCCACGGCCTCGAGCAGGGCGCCGACGATTTCGTCGCCAAGCCCTTCGAGCCGCGCGAGCTGGTTTTGCGCATCCGCAACATCCTGCAGCGCCGGCCCGCGGCGACGGCGCCTCCGGAGGAGGTCCGCTTCGGCGGCTTTCGCTTCGACCTCGCGCGCAACGAATTGTGGCGCGGCGTGGAACCCGTGCACCTGACCTCAGTCGAGGCCGGACTCCTCGCCAGCCTCGCCAGTCGCGCGGGTCAGGCGGTTTCGCGCGAGGAATTGGCCGAGTCGACGCAGTTCAGCGGCAATACGCGCACGGTCGACGTGCAGATGACCCGTCTCCGGCGCAAAATCGAAAGCGATCCCCGCTTTCCCCGCTATCTGCAGACGATCCGCGGCACCGGCTATGCGCTCCGCTCCGACTGACGCCGGGCCGAGGGCGCTTGCCGCGGAGGCGCTGCCGCCGCCGACCCAGCCGTTCGAGATCCGCCCGCAAAACTGGGTCAAGCGAGTTCTGCCAAGGACGATGTTCGGCCGGTCGCTGCTGCTGATCGTGATGCCGCTCGTCCTCGTTCAACTGATCGCCACCTGGGTCTTTTACGCCCGGCACTGGGAGACGGTGTCGTACCGCTTCTCGTCGGATGTCTCCGGCGATATCGGCCTCGTCATCGACGCGATGTCCATCGCCCCAAACCTGCCGCGGCTGCTGGAGACCGCGTCCGCCCTCACGGATCTGAGCCTCGCCCTCGAACCGGGCGCGAAGCTGCCGGCGCCGGTCCCGTTGAGCGGAACGCTGCTCGAGCACCAGCTCCGCCAAACCTTGGCCGAGCGCGTCGCCCGCCCTTTCTGGGTTGACGCCGAAAGCAGCCCGGCCGACGTGCAGATCAAGGTGCAGCTTCCGTCCGGCGTGCTGAGCGTGATGGCACCGCGCAAGCGGCTCTACACCTCCACTACCTATATTTTCATGCTGTGGATGATCGGCTCATCGCTGATCCTGCTTTTCGTCGCCGCACTCTTCCTGAGAAACCAGGTGAAGTCGCTGCGTCGGCTCGCGGCGGCGGCGGACGGGTTCGGCAAGGGCCGGCCGGTGGCCTTTTCCAAGGTAGAGGGCGCGCTGGAGGTGCGCCAGGCGGCGGTCGCCTTTTTCCAGATGCGCGACCGCATCCAGCGCCAAGTGCGCCAGCGGACGGAGATGCTGGCCGGCGTCTCGCACGATCTGCGCACGCCGCTGACCCGAATGAAGCTGGCCCTCGCGTTGATGGGCGACGACCCGTCGGCCGCGGAGCTCAAATCCGATGTCGCGGAGATGGAGCGGCTGGTCGATCTCTATCTCGACTTCGCCCGCGGCGAGGGCACCGAAACCCCGGTCGACACCGACATTGCGGCCCTGCTCGACGATGTCGCGGCCGCCAGCCGCCGCGACGGGACCGAGCTGTCGCTTGCCGCGCCGGCCAGGATGATCGTCCCGGTGCGGCCGGACGCGCTTCGGCGCTGTCTTGGAAATCTGATCAGCAACGCGCGCCGCTACGGCAGCCATGTCTGGCTGACGGGGCATATCGGAGAAAACGGAGTCGACATTCTGATCGATGACGACGGCCCGGGAATCCCGGCGGCCGATCGCGACCGCGTGTTCCAGCCGTTTGTCCGGCTCGATGCGTCCCGCAATCCCGCGACCGGCGGGATCGGGCTCGGTCTCGCGATCGCGCGCGATGTGGCGCGCACCCATGGCGGCGATGTGCGCCTGGAAACCTCGCCGCGCGGAGGGTTGCGCGCGCGGGTTCACCTGCCGCGTTAGAAGAGGCGGCCCCCGTTGGCGACGGGCTTGTCAGGTGAAAAACCAGCACCACCGCGCCCGCGGCGTCGGGAAATCCGAGCACCAGCACCTCGGACATAAAGGGGCCGATCTGTCGCGGCGCGAAATTGACGACCGCCGCAACCTGGCGGCCAACCAGCGCGTCGAAGCGGTAATTGGCCGTCAGCTGCGCCGACGACCGCTTGACGCCGATCTCGGAGCCGAAATCGATCGTCAGCTTGTAGGCAGGCCGGCGCGCCTCCGGGAACGGCTCCGCCTGAATGACGGTGCCGACCCGGATATCGACTTCTGCGAAGGTATCGTAAGGGATCACTTAGACCGGCGTGGCCTTTGTCGTCTTCGCGCAGGTCATCGCGCGGAACTCGTCGAGCCCCTCGGTCGCCCGCTTGTGCAGAAGTTCGGCGGCCTCGGTGCCGGTACGGGTCGCCATCGTGGCGATCTCGCGGCCGTGGCTGATGCTCTTTTCGAGCGCGCTTTTGGCAAACTCGGTGTTCTTGGCGATCCGCTCCTCGGCCGAGACCGGTTGCGACAGGTCGCGCACGAGGGCGGTGAAATCGTCGAAGCTCTGCCGGGCCATCTCGACCTGGCGCTTGGCCAGCGCCTGAACCCCCTCGACCGCGACGCGGTTGGCTTGCGACCAGGCCTCGACATTGCGGCGGCCGGCATTCCATACCGCCTCGACATCGAACGGGCGAAACGGGAGATCGGCGAACATCCTGGTGGCGTCGAAATCGAAAAAGCTGGTGCGCTGTTCGGACATGGGGCGTCTCCGGTGAGGGCAAACTCGATTGTGCAGTGCACAATTCGCCCTATATCGTCCCGGCCAATTTAGAATGCAAGGCTTATTATGTTGCGCTGCACAATCATGACGCGGCGGACGCCGCCTCGCCGCGCCTTCCGCGCGGGGTGCCGTACCACCGCTCGATCCCGCGCAGCCGCTGATCGAGTGCCGCCATCGTCGGCGCGAGGTCGGGCGACTCGTCGCGCAGCCACACGCGCGAGGCTTGGAAATAGGCCGCTGCGGTAAGCTTAACCGCGAGGATTCCGCCGATTCCACCGGTCGCGATGCCGGCCGCCTCAAGCATCCACCGCACCGACCGCAACCCCGCCGCGCCGATGCAGAGGGCGCTTGGCGGGTCGGCCGGGAGTTCGCGCCGCAACACCAGCAGCGCCCCCTTATACGCGGCGAGCGCGTCGAAACGCCGCATCAGCAGATCGAACACCCGGTCGCGAGGGCGCTCGTCCTCCTGCGCGTCGAGCGGCGCGGCCAGCACGATTTCGTCAGTGCGGCGCAGCATCGCGCACAGGATTGCCGTCTTCGAGGGGAACACGCGATAGACCCGGAGGATCGGCAGTTCGGCGGCGGTCGCGATCGCCGCCAGCGACAGGTTCCGCCAGCCGACCGCCGCGATCCGCTCCATCGCCGCGTCGATGATCCGGTCCGCGTCGCTGCGCTCGGCGCCGCTGCTTCGCCGCGCCCGGGCCATCCGTCAGCCGGCCAGTTCGCGCGAGCGGCGCGTCGCCGCCGCCACCGCGCGGTCGAAGAGTTGTTGCATGCCGTCCGCGGCCATCAGCACATCGAGAGCCGCCCGGGTCGTGCCGCCCGGGCTGGTGACGTTCTCGCGCAGCCGCGACGGAACCTCGCTCGCGAGGCGCGCCAGCTCGCCGGAGCCGGACACGGTCGCCTTGGCTAGCCGCATCGCCAGATCCTCCGGCAGGCCCGATTTGATCCCGGCCGCGGCCAGCGCCTCGATCAGCAGGAAAACATAAGCGGGGCCGCTTCCAGAGACCGCGGTGACCGCGTCCATCAGCGCCTCGTCCTCGACCCAGGTACTTTCGCCGATCGCCGCCAGCAGCCCCTCGCAGAGCACGCGCTGCGCCGCGGTCACGCGCGGGTTCGGACAGGCCACCGAGATGGCCCGGCCTATCGCGGCCGGGGTATTCGGCATGGCGCGCACGATCGCCGCTTCCCCGAGATGACGGCTGAGCTTGGCGATCGTGGTACCCGCCGCGATTGAGAGAAACACCGTTTGCGGCCGCGCCCAGCGGCGATAGGCCGGAACAACGTCGTCGATGATCTGCGGCTTGACCGCCAACACGACCGCATCGGGAACGAGATCGGCCGACAGATCGCCCGCGTCCCTGTGGAAAGCGACCTCCGGGGCCGGCGACAGGGAGGGCGGCGCCCCGGCCGGCTCGACCGCGATGAATTGCGACGCCGCGCCGCTCGCGATCCAGCCGCGCAGCATCGCCGAGCCCATCTGGCCGCAGCCCACAAGGACCAGCGTGCCGGCCCGCGCTGTCGAGGTTTCAGGCATGGTCCACGCGCCGCTCAGGCTTCGCCGATCGGATCGATCATCGCGGTCGCCATCGCCTCTTCCGCCGGCTTGCCGCCCCAGATCACCAGTTGGAACGCCGGGTAAAAGCGCTCGCATTCGGCGACGGCGATCTCGACCAGATCCTCGATCTGCTCGGGGGTCGGGGCCGCGACGCCGCGCAGCAGCACCGCGTGGCGAAACGCCGGCAGATTGTCCCCGGCCGACAGATCGAAATGACCGAGCCACAATTTCTCGTTGGCCAACGAGAGCAATTCATAGACCGGGCCGCGG